>JAEYIG010000074.1 GCA_023409175.1 Pseudomonadota bacterium | reverse complement strand
CTCCGGAAATCGTGGGGATGGTGCAGGCCGCTATTGCGCGGGCAACGACTTCTTCATTGAAGCTCCACAAGTCCTCAATGCTTCCTCCTCCCCGACAGATTAAGAGCACGTCGCATTCGGCCCTGACTGAGGCCAGTGTGATGGCAGCGGCGATTTTCACCGCGGCATCCTCTCCCTGTACAGGTGTAGGATAAAGAATGAGATTGACGTGAGGAGCCCGTCTGGAAAAGGTGGTCAGAATATCCCGGAGGGCAGCTGCTTGTGGACTGGTAACGATCCCGATGGTTCGGGCGAATGTCGGCAGGTCCCGTTTTCTTTCCTCACTGAACAGACCCTCCGATTCCAGTTTTGCCTTCAGTCTCAAAAAAGCCTCATACAGGTTACCCATACCGGCATGTCTCATGGCTTCGACATTCAACTGGAATTCACCTCTTGCCGTATAAAGCGTCACGACCGCGCGGACTTCCACTTTGTCGCCATCTTTAGGCACAAAACCGACCGATTGCGCTTTTCCGCGAAACATGACGGAACGTACCTGTGCGTTGTTGTCCTTGAGCGTGAAATACCAGTGGCCAGACGCGGCTTTGGTCAGGTTGGATATTTCTCCGGAAATCCATAGCAGCGGAAAACTTTGTTCCAGAATTTTCGCTGCCGTATGGTTAAGTTCCGATACGGTCAGGACGGGTGTGGATTGATCCATAAAGGTTTTTTTGATGTCGCCCGGATTATGGGTAAGAGTAGTAATTCCTGCTGATGAATCTTTGGATGTCTCTATAACTATATGAAAAATATGATTTTTATTCGGGTTGCGATTTAATGCACAGATTTATTCACAAAGTTATCCACAGGATGCCGTTGGGTTATACCGTTCGATGCGTTATGAAAGCGCCTTATTTTTTCTCTTCCGGTTTGATGGACCAGGTCGGATAGAATTTTTCGACTGCGGGGCCTGACGCATTCATCGTATGGCAACCATCCATATGGAAGGGCCTTTCCCCTTTTTTCTGGAAAGCGGCCTTGACGCGGGCTTCTTCCTCGCCAAAAACGAAAACCTGCATGGCTACGGATGGAATTGCTTCCGCCAGTTCGTTCATATGGGTACACCCGTTGATGCCGGCAAACCGGTCTTTCATTTCGTGACGGAAATGATGCATGATATTCAGGCCGATCAATTGTTTGTATCGGGTATGTATGGTTTCACAAAAACCTTCAAACGGGACCTGATCGAATACGACGATAGCATCCACAATTGTCGCCTGGGCATTGATGGTCAGACGCAACCAGAAATCGTGCAATGCCCGTTTTGCAGGGATCACGAACGAGGTCAAAAGCAGATCGTGCGTTTTGACATCGGTGAAACGGGCGTCGATATCCCAAAGCTCATCGTCTCGATAGAAAAACTGAACCTGGATGTTTCTCGTGTGTTTTAAAACACGCGGATTGGTAGGGAGTGGAAGTGGCATAGGTACCTGTTCATGGTGTACAGTTTACCGATAAGGCAAAACGTCGCCAACACTCATGTATGTCAACAAACGTTTGTGCCATGGTGTTAGCGTTATTATAGCGAAATCACCCCTCGATTAAAAGAATCGGGACGGATAATAATTTTGACGTTAACGGTAAAAAAGACAAATATTTTTTCAGGAATACTGTTAATATATACAGCAACACAATTTTGAATTTTTTCTGCGCTATTTAAATTGAAAGAATCTTATGGACGACAATAAAAATGCATCCAATCCGGAGAAAAACAAGGCCTTAAGTGCTGCGCTTGCTCAAATTGAAAAGCAATTCGGCAAAGGTTCCATCATGCGGATGGCGCCCGGGGTGGTTGTAGAAGAAATCCCTTCCGTTTCGACCGGCTCATTGGGACTGGATATCGCTTTGGGTGTCGGCGGCTTGCCGCGTGGCAGGGTCATCGAGATTTATGGCCCTGAATCCTCAGGCAAAACGACCCTGACCTTGCAAGTCATCGCTGAAATGCAAAAACTGGGCGGAACCTGTGCTTTCATTGATGCCGAGCATGCTCTTGACGTGGGCTATGCCCAGAAACTGGGGGTACATTTGCAGGATCTGCTGATTTCCCAGCCGGATACGGGTGAGCAGGCACTTGAAATCACGGATGCACTGGTTCGTTCCGGTGGTGTCGACCTGATCGTTATCGACTCGGTTGCCGCCCTGACGCCGAAGGCTGAAATCGAGGGCGATATGGGCGATTCCCTGCCGGGCCTTCAGGCTCGCCTGATGTCGCAGGCCTTGCGCAAGCTGACGGGCAGCATCAACAAAACGAATACGTCCGTCATTTTCATTAACCAGATCCGTATGAAAATCGGCGTCATGTTCGGCAATCCGGAAACGACGACGGGCGGTAATGCACTGAAATTCTATTCATCTGTCCGTCTCGATATCCGCCGTACCGGTTCCATCAAGTCCGGCGATGAAGTCATCGGCAGCGAAACCCGCGTCAAGGTCGTCAAGAACAAGACTGCGCCTCCGTTCAAGGAAGCGTATTTTGACATTCTCTACGGTGAAGGTACCTCCCGTGAAGGTGAAATCCTCGATCTGGGTTCGGAAGCCAAGATCGTCGAAAAGGCCGGGGCATGGTATAGCTATAATGGCGAGAAAATCGGGCAGGGCAAGGATAATGCGCGCAAGTTTCTGCGAGCCAACCCCAAACTGGCTCGTGAAATCGAAAACAAGGTTCGTGCCGCCTATGGTGTCCGTGAGTTGCCTCCTGTAAAGGATGTCGAGGAAAGCGCTGAAGAAGCCAAATGATCCGGTCGTGCCTGCTGATGAGTCGCTTTCGCATTTTTTAACCGGGAATTCAATGAAACCGAAAATGACTCTGAAAGCACGTGCGTTGCGCTACCTGTCCATCAGGGAATACAGTCCCAAGGAACTGGCGAAAAAACTCGTTCCTTATGTGGAGGAAGGCGATGACCTGCTGGCGTTGATGCAATGGCTGGGCGCTCACGGTTTTCTGTCGGAAGAGCGGTTTGCAGAATCCTTTGTCAGACGGCGCTCTGCCCGTTATGGCAGTGCTCGCGTTTTACGTGAGCTGGAAATGCATGATGTGGACGAGAAAACGCTTGAAGAGGCGAAAAGCGTATTGTCGGAAACGGAATTTGAGCGGGCGCTGCATGTCTGGCGGAAGAAATTTGACGGCAAACCGGCTGATGTTTCGGAAAAAGCCCGACAGATCCGTTTTTTGATGCAGAGGGGATTTTCCGGGGATGTCGTTCGCCGTGTGTTGGATTGGGAAGACCCGGACTGACGGTCTTCCCTTTTCATTTTTTGCCTAATGCAAGCGGTTCTTTTTTTTCGCGTGCATCATGATCAGTATCCACGCAATAAGGCCGAATACGATCATTGGAAGCGAAAGCATCTGTCCTGCGGAAATCGTTATTCCAAAAAAGTGCACTTCATAGTCCGGTACACGGAAATACTCGGTAAAAAAGCGCGCCGAGCCGTACAGGAAGGCATACATGGCGCTGACTGCGCCAAGCGGACGTTCTTTTCTGGCGTATATCCACAAAATGATGAACATCAGCAGTCCGTCGACCAGCGCCTGATAGATGGGGGACGGATGGCGCGGCAGCATATCCACATTTGGCCATATCATGGCCCAGGGTAGGGATGGGTCTGCGAGCTTGCCGGGCAATTCACCGTTGATGAAGTTGCCGATGCGGCCGGCAGCATACGCGAGGGGCATCAGGGGTGCGATGAAATCAAGGGTCTGGACGATATTTCTTTTCCTTCGGTAGCACCAGATTGACGCGGCGATGATGACGCCAAGAAAACCGCCGTGGTAGGACATTCCTCCGTGCCAGACTTCGAAAATCTCGATCGGATGCGAAAAGAAATAGGCCGGATTGTAAAAAAGGACTTCTCCCAGCCGGCCGCCAATAATGACGCCTAAAACGCCATAGAAGAGCATGTCATCCAGGTCGGTTTTTTTCCAGCCCTCGCGTTCGATGTGCGGCTGTTTCAGGCGTACACGGCCCAGCACGATGAATTGCATGAATCCGAACAGGTACATGAGGCCGTACCAATGGACGGCGAGGGGGCCGAGTGAAAAGGCGACTGGATCGGGTAATGGATGTACTAACATATTTTTTTGGGCGCCCTTGCTGCTGGCGCTGTTTCTGTTTCAGAAAGCCAGAATTGTGTCATATGTTTTTCGGCATGGCATAGCTCTGGAATAAATAAAGTGCGAGTTTAACGCGATTGTTTGCAGGCTGCACAGTTAATAAAGATGTTTCCTTTTTGATTTCGTGTCAAAATATTCCGTTATCGCTTAATTATTTGGAGATTTTAAATGCCTCAATATCGTTCCTGGACTTCCACTCATGGAAGGAATATGGCAGGTGCGCGCGCGCTCTGGCGTGCGACCGGCGT
>JAEYIG010000002.1 GCA_023409175.1 Pseudomonadota bacterium | reverse complement strand
ACGCTTTTTAAACAGGAAATGGATCTCATGGATTTTTTTTTGTGTAATGGATCAGTTTTCGAATCGATCTGAATATGGGAAAACCAACATGTAAAAAAATAAAGGCCATATTGTAGATGACTAGCGCAATAATCTAACATACAATCATGAATGTATGTAATCAATTTTCTTGAATTATTGACCAGAAGATATTTTTGCGCAACAAACCTTATATTTTGTTACAACTTGTTAAAAGGAATGCTTGATGGAACCCGTTTCCCGTAAAAAACCTCTTGAAACTCGCGAACGAATTCTCGATGCGGCTGAGGAAGTTTTTAACGCGAAAGGGGTGTCGCGTACAACCTTGAACGAGATCGCCGAGGCAGCAGGTGTGACGCGGGGTGCGATTTACTGGCATTTCAAAAACAAGGTCGAGCTTTTCGAGGCCATGGTAGCGAGGGTACGTGGCCCTATAAAAGAGCTTGTGGAAAAAACGGCCGATAAAAATACCGAAGATCCGCTGGAACAGCTCAGCGTGGGACATGAAAATCTCATGCAGGGCGTCATTGATAACCCGCATTTCCGTAAGGTATTGAATATTCTTTTTCATAAATGTGAATTTACGGATGAGGATGACGGCATCGTCATCCAGCAAAAGGAATGGCAAACGTATTGCAATAACATGATCGAACATACCCTGATCAATGCCCAGGCGAGAAAGCAGTTGCCGGTTGACCTGGATATCAGTCTGGCCAGCCGCGTGATGGGTTTCACGTTTACCGGACTTTTGAAGAGCTGGCTGTTTATGCCTGACAGTTTCGATCTGGTGGAAGATACCAAAAAAGTGAACAATGCCCTCATCGGCTTGCTCAAGCATTGTCCCGATCTCAAAAAATAATGCCTCTTATTTTTTTCTCCTGAACAAAGGAATCAGGGAAATCAATCCTGTAAAGGCGGCAGTCGAAATAATGGACACGACGACATAACCCCATTGGACAGCCCCGAAATGGAAGAGTGCCCTGACAGGTGGCACGAAAATGCCCACGACCAGCACGGCTACCGTCGCACAGAGCACAGACCAGAGAATTCTGTTGGGCTGGATGAGAGACTTGAAGAAAGACCTGCTCCAGGAGCGGTTGATCAGGATCAGCCAGATATCCCCCACAATCATTGCGGTGAACGTGAGCGTCCGGGCCTGCTCGGAATCGAAGCCGTTTTTCTGGGCGAACCAGTAAACGAAAACGACCCAGGCCAGCAAGGCCAATCCCTGTTTGACCCCCAGAAGCAAAATGGACTTGTCGAATATTTTTGCGTTCGTCGGTCTTGGCGGCCGTGTCATCACGTCGGTTTCTTCCGGTTCGTTTTCGAATGCGACTGAACAGATAGGATCGACCATCAGTTCAAAAAACACGATATGGATCGGCAATAACATCAAAGGCCAGCCCAGCATGACAGGGATCAGTGACAGGCCGGCAATGGGAATATGGGCGGCAACGATGAAGACAACGGCTTTGCGGATATTGTCGAATATCCGCCTTCCCAACCTGACGGCAGAGACGATTGACGAGAAATCGTCGTTCAGCAGCACAAGAGAAGCCGATTCCCGGGCGACATCCGTGCCCCTTTCTCCCATCGCAATGCCGATATGGGCTGATTTCAGTGCCGGGGCGTCGTTGACGCCATCTCCCGTCATGGCAACAATGTCGCCATTTTCTTTCAAGAGGTTGACGAGCTGGAGTTTCTGTTCAGGTGTCGCCCTGCAAAAGACATTTCCTTTTTTGAGGCGTTCTTTCAGTTCATCGCCAGAGAGGGATTCCATTTCCTGTCCTGTCAGGACAAGTCCGCTGGCATCCAGTCCCGCTTCTTCCGCTATCCGTTTTGCCGTGGCCGGATAGTCGCCAGTGATCATGACGACACGGATGCCTGCCGTCAGGCATTCACGGACGGCTGCCGGGACTGTCGGCCTTAAAGGATCGGCCAGACCGATGATGCCAAGGAACTCGAAATCGAAATCGTGTTGCTGGGAAGGGAGTTCCTTATGGCTGAAGGATGCCTTTGCGACAGCCAGAACGCGCAAGCCCTGTTCAGCCAGTGAATTAACCTGTTCAGAGATCGTTTCCATTGATTTTTCATCCAGATGGCACAAATCCATAATGGCTTCAGGAGCTCCCTTGGCGGCAATGACGTACCGGATCAGGTCAGGCGATCGCCAGACACGGGAAATCGCGAGCAGTTCACGTGAGAGAGGATACTCTTCAACGAGCGACCAGCTATCGTGGATATGCTCGGTTCCTGCCAGGACTTGCCGTCCGGTTTTCTGGATGGCCCCTTCCATGGGATCGAAAGGGTCACGCTGGCTGGAAAGCATGGCAAATTCCAGCGTTTCATGGAATTTTTCGGGGAAGTTATCGTGCTCCAGCGAGGCTTCATCCTCGAATGTATACAGGTCGCCATGCGACATGACTTTCGAAAGCACCATCCGGTTTTGGGTCAATGTCCCGGTCTTGTCGACGCATAAGACGGTGGCGGCGCCAAGCATTTCAATCGCCGGGATACGCCGTGTCAGGACGTTTTTCTGGGCCATGCGCCAGGCGCCAAGACCCAGAAAAATAGCCAGCACCAATGGAAACTCGGCTGGCATGATACTCATTGCAAGCGTCAGGCCGGCGAGTATGCCGTTCAACCAGTCGTGACGGGTAATTCCATACCAGATGACCAGCAGCCCGACGAGCGCGGCACTGGCGGTGGCAACAACCTTGACGGCATGGCTGGTTTCGGCCTGAACCCGGCTGGTTTCCTCTTCCTGAGAAGACAGTGCCTTGCCGATTTTCCCCAGTTCGGTCTTTTCTCCGATCGCAGTGACTCGGGCAATGCCTTTTCCCTGTACGACAAGCGTACCGGAAAACAAAAAGGGCAAATCGTCTCCACCGGGTTTGTTTTCATGTTGGATACCTTCCGTTTCGGCAGCCTGTTTTCGGACAGGGACCGATTCGCCCGTCAAAAGGGATTCATCGACCGTCATGTTTTGCGCTTCCAGCAGGAATGCGTCGGCCGGGACACGGTCGCCTTCCGAGAGGAAAATGATATCGTCTCGGACGACGTCCTTGCCTGAAATCCGGATCTGTTCATCGTCCCGCAAGACGAGTGCGCGCGGGCTGGTCAAATCACGTAATGCTTCCAGTGTCCGTTCGCTTTTCTTTTCCTGGAAAAAGCTCATGGTCACGATGATGAGGACAGAACCCAGCAAAATGAGGGCGTCTTCCATGTTGCCTATCAGCAGGTAAATGATTCCGCATGAAAGCAGCAGCAGGAACATGGGTTCGGAAACGACGCCCCAGGCAATCGCGAGAATCGACTGGGGTTTGGCTGAAGACAGTTCATTCAAGCCTTCAAGTTGCAGCCTTTCGCTGGCCTCACGTGAGGTCATGCCACGGATTTTCTTTTTCCGGATGACTTCGCCAATGCCGGGTTGATTTGTCGTCATAATAAAAAAGGTACTGTCATTGAGTCCAGAGACCGGTAATGAGAACGAGTATTAATCCGGATGCCGTTCCCCAAAACCACGAATGGTGTTTTCCCCGTCAGAAGAAAACACCATTCAATAAAACGAATAAATTTTAAGACCGGTTAACGCAAGGCATCGATCATTTTTTCCAATTTTACCGTATCTGAACAGAAAGAACGGATACCTTCCGAAAGTTTTTCGGTCGCCATGGCATCGTTATTCAAGGCCAGCCTGAATGATTTTTCATCGACACTGATCTTTTCGGTCGGATCGGCCTTGGCAAGTTCCGGGCTGAGTTTGCGGGTTATCGGTGCATCCGATTCAGACAGTTTCTGCAACAGTTCCGGGCTGATCGTCAACAGGTCGCAACCGGCGAGTTCGATGATCTGGGAAGTGTTACGGAAACTCGCTCCCATCACTTCAGTCGGATAGCCGAATTTGCGATAGTAATCGTAAATCCGCTTTACCGACTGGACACCGGGGTCATCTGCGCCCTGGTAATCAATGCCGGTCTGTTTTTTGTACCAGTCGTAAATCCGTCCTACAAACGGGGAAATAAGCTGGACTTGTGCCTCGGCGCAGGCAACGGCCTGAGGCAATGAGAACATCAATGTCATGTTGCAGCGGATGCCTTCTTTCTGGAGGACTTCGGCCGCGCGGATGCCTTCCCAGGTCGATGCGATCTTGATCAGCACACGTTCGGGGGAAATGCCGTTTTCCTTGTAAAGGGCAATCAGTTCGCGCCCTTTTTTGATACTGCCTTCAGTATCGAAGGACAGGCGTGCATCGGTTTCGGTTGATACGCGGCCCGGAACGATTTTCAGGATTTCAACACCGAATGCGACCAGGAGACGATCCATGATGTCTTCCGTCGATTTGCCCTTGTTGTCATGGACGGTTTTTTCAAGAAGCGATTGATAAGTGTCTTTCTGGACGGCTTTCAGGATCAGCGAAGGATTCGTCGTCGAATCTTCAGGGGAATAACGTTCGATGGACTGGAAGTCGCCTGTATCTGCTACAACGGTCGTATATTGTTTCAATTGTTCCAGTTGGTTCATATAGGTACTTTCACAAAGGGTTGAGGCAGTTGGATAATCATCGCTGTTCCAAATTAACACATATTGGTAAATCTGTTACCTCGATACCGGAATTATCAATATCGGAAAAGAGTTAAAAAGCGAAGATATCCGCCAACAGAAAAAGGTTCTTCATTTTCAGGCGATCCGTCTGCTTGTGATTGCGCCTGAACCGGTTCGATTTTCAAGTATAAGCGAACGATGGAAAATATTTTATTGATATATCCAATCTTTCATGGAAATTTATGATTGGCTGCAGTACGATTTGCCTCAGCTAAACATTTGTTTATTTAATTTTTACGACAAAATTAGTTGCTGAACGGAATTAATTGAATATATGAAATTCACGCATATTTTGATAGGTTTAATGGCGCTTATTCTGATGGCAGGTTGCCACCAGAAAAAACGTCTCAACGAAACGGAAATCACCCAGATTGCCAAGGAGGCATATATCTATGGTTTTCCGATTGTTGAAAATTATCGGAATATGGCCATTTCTGCCATCGAAACGCAAAATCCGAATTTCGTAAAACCGTTCAATGAACTGGCAGTGACGACTGTGCCGCAGACAGCACAAGTGGATGTGGTTGAAACGGAAGAGACGACGGAAAACGAAAATGGGCAACAAATTCAGTCTGTGACTGAAATCAGCCTTAAACCGGGAACGACGGATATGGCTTACGGCAGCGCATGGCTCGATTTGCGTCGGGAACCCGTTGTCGTCACGATCGCTCCTGTGGAAGGCAAGCGATATTTTTCTGTCCAGTTCATCGATCTTTTCGGGAACGATTTCGATTATTCCAGCACCAGGAAAGATGGTGCGCAAGGAGGGCATTTGCTTGTAACGGCACCCGGATGGAAAGGCGAAAAACCGGCAGGCATTTCGAGAATCGTCGAATCCCCTTCTGCATTCGTGTTTGCCATGTTCCGGCTGCAGATGAAGGATTCAGGCAGCATCGGCAAAAACAGTCCGGTATTGGACCACTATAAAGTCGAGACCTTGAGCCAGTTTTCCCGGACGCCGCCGCCTCCTGCCCCTGAACCCCTGAATTTCCCGGTATACAATTCGGCCAAGGCCAAGACGCCTGAATATTTCACGTACCTGAATTTCATGCTGCAGTTCTGCAAGATCCCTGCTGAGGAAAGCGGCATGATGAAACGGTTTGCCACGATCGGGATCGAGCCTGGGAAGGTCTTTGACTATTCCACGATGTCCGATTCCGAAAAGAAAGCGCTGATCGACGGAATGGCCGCGGGGCAGGCCGAGCTGGATGCCATGTCGAAAACAAACGTCAAGGCGCCTGTCCTGTATGGCAACAGTTCCAACCTGCTTAAGGAAAATTATCCCTATCGTGCTTATATGGCATCAAAGAATCTTTACGGAAATTCGTCTGAGGAAATCTGGGGAATCGTCTATGAAGTCACTGCCAGCAAGAAAAAACTGAACGGCAACAACCGGTATGAACTGAAGTTTGAAAAAAACAGTTTGCCTCCTGTGAATGCATTCTGGACGCTGACCGCCTATCCGGTTGCACAACAGATTTCGGCCTTCTATCCTGCCAGTCCGTATACAATCAGTTCGCAGTCACACCCTTTCAAGTCAAACGAAGATGGGACGCTGACTTTATATCTTCAGAAAAACAGGCCGGAAGATGTCAGGGCGGAGAACTGGATGCCGATTCCGGAAGGAAGGTTCTTTTTGCTGTTGCAACTGTACCAACCGAAAGAGGAAGTGTTGAAAGGGCAGTGGCCGTCACCGAAAATCATCAAAATGAATAGTGGCACATTGCCTGACAGTGCATCGGCGCAATTGCCGGGAGTCCGAAACTCGAAACAGTTCACGCTTGTCCAAGCATCTGATTGATGAACCCCGAAAACAAAAAGCGCACTCAGGGAGTGCGCTTTTTTATTCTGAAGCGTCTTATTTTTTCAGGCTGGCCTTTGCCAGTGCGATCAGGCCGCTGGTCGAACTGTCATGGTTATTGTCGGGATCATTGCCGTCCAGTTCGTTCTGGATCGTTTTGGCCAGAACCTTGCCCAATTCCACACCCCACTGGTCGAAGCTGTTGACGTTCCAGATGGCACCCTGAACGAAAGTCTTGTGTTCATACAGGGCCATCAGGGCTCCCAGCGTTTCCGGACGGAGGACGTTCATCAATATGGTATTGCTCGGCCGGTTGCCGGGGAAGGTTCTCTGGGGAGTCTGTACCTCGATTTCTGAAGGCACCATACCGGCCGCTTCAAGGTCGGCACGAACCTGTTGCCGGGTCTTTCCGACCATGAGCGCTTCGGATTGCGCAAAGCAGTTGGCCAGTAATGCGGCATGATGTTTCGGCAGGGTATGGTGGGGTTGGAGTGCCGTGATGAAATCGACGGGGATGATTTCCGTTCCCTGATGCAACAACTGGAAGTACGCATGCTGGCCGTTCGTACCGACATTCCCCCAAATGACAGGACAGGTCTTGTAATCGACAGCTTGCCCGTTTTTCTGGACCTGTTTCCCGTTGCTTTCCATTTCGAGTT
Organism: Pseudomonadota bacterium; assembly: GCA_023409175.1. Taxonomy (GTDB): domain Bacteria; phylum Pseudomonadota; class Gammaproteobacteria; order Burkholderiales; family Burkholderiaceae_D; genus Oxalobacter. Next base: position 1,169 of record JAEYIG010000002.1, on the reverse strand, counting down.
GCTGGAGATAATTGGAAAAACTGACGAGATCCTGAAGGTAGGGTGCGATGGAAACGGATGAATATCCCAGAAAATCGCGGTTCCAGATGCCGACCAGCCCCAGAATGACCGGCATATTGGAGGCCAGTGGTGCGTTCCTGAAATGCACATCCATCGCATATGCGCCCGCCAGAAATTCGGTAAAGTGGTTGTAACCAACGGCCAGTACGAGCGGAAGGCCGATTGCCGACCAGACGGAATAACGGCCTCCGACCCAATCCCAGAACGGGAACATATTGTCTTCAGGGATGCCGAATTTCCTGACGGCTTCGACATTGGTCGAAATGGCGACGAAATGTCTGGACAAATCCCGGATCGTTCCGGTGTTCAGAAACCAGCTGCGTGCCGACTGGGCATTTAGCATCGTCTCCAGCGTCGTGAATGTCTTGGAGGCGACAATGAAGAGGGTCGTTTCCGGGTCGGTCTTGTCAAGTACGGCTTCGAGGTCGTGACCGTCGACATTCGCGACAAAATGAACCGTAAGCCCTTTCACATGAAAATTCCGTAATGCCTGGGTCACCATCCTTGGCCCCAGGTCAGAACCGCCTATGCCGATATTGACGATGTCGGTAATTCTCTTGCCGGTGAATCCTTTCCATTCCCCTGAGTGAATCTTTTCGGAGAATTGGTGCATCCGGTCGAGAACCGCATGGATTTCCGGAATGACGTTTTTGCCATCGACCAGAACTTTTTCATAACGGGGTGCCCTGAGTGCCGTATGCAGGGCGGCCCGGTGTTCGGTCGTGTTGATTTTGTCTCCCCGGAACATATCGTCCCGTTTTTGTTCGATCCGGCATTCTTTGGCCAGCTCAATGAGGAGTTCCAGTGTTTCGCCTGAAAGGCAATTTTTCGAGTAATCGAGAAGAAGTCCCCCGGCAGTCAAGGTCATTGCCGGAAAACGGCCAGGATCTTTTTCAAAAAGCCCGGAGAGCGACCATTTTTTCGCCTCCTGAACGTGATTTGTCAGTTTTTCAAAGACGGCTGCGTTAACAAGATTGGAAGGGTTCATGGCAAATGTTTGACAGGAAGTGCAATCAGTTGACGGCCTCAAAATAAAAGCTCTTTCAAGGTCCAAAGGCTACTCTATTAAAATATCACTATAAACGGGAATTTGCCAAGGGTGATTATGA
>JAEYIG010000257.1 GCA_023409175.1 Pseudomonadota bacterium | reverse complement strand
CATACGTCTGTCGTGACGAGATGGGCGCCTTTGCATGCATCGGCAGGATTGTCGAACTGGGTGAAATGGCTGTGATCCGGCGAAACCAGTTTGAAGTCGATGTCGTAACCTTTCGGTGTCGACACATTGACATGGAAACCGAAAACTTCAGCAGCCTGCAGCCAGGAATACAGCATATTGTTGGCGTCACCAATCCAGGTAACAGTCTTGCCCTTGATGGAACCGCGGTGTTCGATAAAGGTGAATACGTCCGCCAATACCTGACAGGGATGGTGCTCGTTCGTCAATCCGTTAATGACCGGCACACGGGAATAAGCGGCAAAACGCTCGATGATTTCATGCCCGAAAGTACGGACCATAATGATGTCTGACATGCGGGACATGACTTGTGCCGCATCTTCAATCGGTTCACCCCTGCCCAACTGGCTGTCACGCGTGTTGAGATAGATGGCAGTGCCACCGAGCTGGTGCATACCGGCTTCGAAAGAGAGTCGTGTTCTGGTGGAGCTTTTCTCGAATACCATGACCAGCGTACGGTCGAGAAGAGGGTGGTACGGCTCGTAATTCTTGAATTTGCGCTTGATGATGTGGGCGCGTTTGATCAGGTATTCGTATTCAGCCAGTGTTAAATCGGAAAATTGAAGATAGTGTTTTATTGTCATATACGACTATGGCGACTAAAAAGTGTGCCGCGTGAACGTTTTTAATATTTGATTATAGTTGATTTTTTGAAATTTTAAAAAAAACGGCTCTTTTCGTCATTGTTTCAGGCATTTTTTGCCGGAAAATGGCCTGTTTTCCCAAAAGAAGATATTCGCAATAAAAGTGCTCAGAACACTTTCTGTTCCGATTCATGAACCAGTTGTTTGTATAGTTCATGGCGCATGCCGGAAATCCTGCCTTCTTCAACAGCGCCAAGAATGGCGCATCCCGGCTCGGTCAGGTGGTGGCAATTGTAAAAACGGCACTGGCCAAGATAGGGCCTGAATTCCCGGAAGGCCCGTTCAAGCATCCCTTCGGTCAAATGATACAGCCCGAATTCCTGGAAACCGGGAGAATCAATGACGGCCGTGTTTTCATCAAGCCGGTACATCCGGGTGAAAGTCGTCGTGTGTTTTCCCGAATTCAGGACAGTCGAGATTTCGCGTGTGGCAATGTCGGCGCCCGGTACCAGCAGGTTGACGATAGTCGATTTTCCCATGCCGGATTGTCCGATCAGGATAGTCGTCCGGTTTTGGATCATGGGAGACAGGGCCGAAAACGTTTCTTCAGGCATTGAGGTCGCCGAGACTTCATGTACCGGATAGCCGAGATTGGCATAGAATGCCGCCCGTTGCCGGGCCTTTTCGAGCTGGTCGGTGATATCGGTTTTGTTGAGGATGAGGCGCACCTCAATTCCGGCGGCTTCCGCTGCGACAATCGCGCGGGATACCAGGTCATCGGAAAAGCTCGGTTCTGTCGCAATCACGATGAACAGTTGATCGACATTGGCTGCCAGCAGTTTGGACTTGTATTGGTCCGAACGATAAAGGAGTGAATGCCGGTCCTGAATGGATTCGATGACTGCCTGTCCCTTGGCGGTCGGCATGACATTGACGCTGTCGCCCACGGCGACGTCGCTTTTTTTCCCGCGGGTGACGCAATGAAGCATTTCAGTGCCTGTGCTTGCCAGGTAATGACGGCCATGCGCAGCGATGATCTGGGCGTGGATTGTATTTTTCGTCATAAATGCCCCAGCAAATGATTGATGCGCTGGCTGGCAGGCGGATGGGAATCGTAAAACGCGGAATGAAGCGGGTCAGGCGTCAGCGTCGAGGCATTGTCCTGGTACATCTTGACCAGAGCATGAATCAGGTCGTCTGCCTGTGTGTATTTTGCCGAAAACGCATCCGCCTCGAATTCATGTTTGCGTGAACTGATTGCCATCAGCGGGGACAGGAAAAAGGTGAAGATTGGCAGTGTCAATGCAAAGAGAATCAGGGCAACCGCATCGTTGCCATCAGACGGTACTGCATTGAAACCGAGTCCGGCATAAAACCAGCTCTGGTCTTTGAGATAGCCGAGAATGGCGAGAAAAACGAGAGACAGTACACTCGTGACAAGCATGCGTTTCATGACGTGTTTCAAACGGAAATGCCCCAATTCATGAGCCAGTACGGCTTCTATTTCTTCCGGAGAGAGCTTTTCAATCAGGGTATCGAAAAAGACGACGCGTTTGGCTGCGCCGAAACCGGTGAAATAGGCATTTCCATGCGCGCTTCTTTTCGATCCGTCCATAACATAGAGTCCTTTGGACTGGAAACCGACACGACGCATGAGATCCTCGATTTTTACACGCAGTTTTTCATCCTGAAGGGGGGTGAATTTGTTGAAAAGCGGCGCAATGAATGTCGGGTAAAGGAACAGCATCAGATACTGGAAAACCGTCCAGAGTATCCAGGCATAAAGCCACCACCATGTTCCGGCTTTTCCCATGACGGTCAGTAAAATCCAGATGACCGGCAAACCGATGATGATGCCTAGTAGTGTACTTTTGACGATGTCACCAAAAAACAGCGCCGGGGTCATTTTGTTGAAGCCGAATTTTTCTTCAAGCACAAACTGATGGTAGTAATCGAACGGAATGTCGATGGCGCCGACGATGATACTGACCAGGGCAATCAGGGCGATCTGGTAAATCATGTTGTTGCCGGTGAAACCGAGAATCAGGCCCGACAGTTTTTCGAGGCCGCCAAAAAGGGTGAATCCGAGCAGGACGACAGTTTCCACAATCAGCGAAATGATTCCGAACCGGGTTCTGGCTACCGTATAGGCAGCCGCTTTCTGGTGGGATGCCGGAGAAATGCTCCCTGAGAACTGTTCAGGCACTTTTTCCTGATGGGCCCTGACGTGTCGTATTTGTCTGACAGAGAGCCAAAAACGGACGGCAACGGTCAAAAACAGAAAAAAAATGAATAATTGCGTAAACGCGGATGCTGACATTATGTCCTTGTGAGAAAATGTTCGATTATGTCATTAAGGAATGAAATTATGTCACAAGCTCAGGAATCGCAACCAGCGTCAGCTCAAAATAATAGCGGTAAAAAATTGCGGAATGAAATGAATTTGATTTGGGTTGATCTCGAGATGACAGGACTCGATCCCGAAAAAGAACGGATTATCGAGGTCGCTGTCGTTGTGACGGATGCGAATCTGAATGTGCTTGCTGAAGCGCCGGTTTATGCCATCCACCAATCCGATGCGATTTTGAATGGCATGGATGCCTGGAACAAGGGTACGCACGGAAAGTCGGGGCTGATCGACCGCGTCAAGGCGTCCAACATTACTGAAGCGATGGCTGAAGACGCATTGATTGATTTTCTGATTGATTACGTGCCCAAGGGAAAATCCCCGATGTGCGGAAACACGATTTGTCAGGATCGCCGTTTTATGGCCAAAACCATGCCAAAGCTGGAAGCGTTTTTCCATTATCGCAATCTGGACGTTTCCACCCTGAAAGAACTGGCAAGGCGCTGGAAACCCGAACTGATCGATGGCTTCAAGAAACAGCAAAAGCATACCGCCCTGGCTGACATCATGGAATCCATTGATGAACTGAAGTATTACCGGGAACACTTTATCAGGGCTTAACCGTTTTTTACGTTACTTTTGACGGCGGGAATAATATGGTTTTACAGAGCACTATAGTCGATGAAGAAGAATTGCGCGAACTGATCGAACATCATGAAAAGATCCGTGAAGATGAGCGCAAGCGCATCGCGAGGGAAATTCACGATGAACTGGGCCAGCGTCTTCTGGCCTTGCGGATCGAAGTGACTTTGTTGAAACAGGGCGTTTTCGACTCGACCCAAAAACGGTCGGAACGTATCGACGAAGTGCTTGGACAACTCGATTCGACAGTCAAAAGTGTTCGTAACCTGATCAATAATCTTCGTCCTGCCGTGATGGACCTGGGGCTGGTCGCTTCCCTGGAATGGCAGGCGAAAGACTTTACCCGCAGAAACGGGATCGAGTGTGTTTTTGAAACGCACGACGACAATCTGGAACTGGATGACGAACGGGCGACAGTTCTGTTCAGGGTGCTTCAGGAAGCGTTGACGAATATCGTCAAACATGCCAAAGCCAGCAAGGTCGTTATCCAGCTGGACGGTAATGAAGAGACGCTTGTCCTGAAAATTTCCGACAATGGTGTGGGCATGCCGAAAGTTCGCAACCGGAAAATAAAATCATATGGGCTGGCCGGTATTCGTGAGCGGATCGGGATGTTAAACGGCGAGTTCAGGATTTCGACAGGAGATTCCGGTACGACCCTGACCATCAGCATTTCGCTGAAGGGAAAATAAAGGATTTTTATTTTTCCAGAAGAGGCGCGAGAAGTGCCATCGTACGGTCTGTTGCACCATGTTGCCGCCGGGCGAATTCTTTCGCTTTCATTCCCATTTCGCTCCGTGATGCCTCCTCTTGGAAAAGGCGGTTTGCCTGATCCATCAATTCCTGTGCAGACTGGATACGGATAGCAGCACCCGTCTCGACGGCGTCTTTTGTGATGGCCTCGAAATTGAAGGTATGTTGCCCGACAAGAACAGGCTTGCCTAGAGCACATGCCTCGATCAGGTTCTGGCCACCCAGTTTCATCAGGCTGCCGCCTATGAACGCTATGTCGCTGGCAGCATAGTACATGAACATTTCGCCCATCGAATCCCCGAGCAGTATGCGCACATCCGACGGGACGGTTGCCAATGACAGATCCTGCAATTCAGACCGCTTCATCATGCGGATTCGTTTGGTTTGAATCTTGTGAGCGACTTCCGCAAAGCGTTGCGGATGGCGGGGGACAATAAGCAGCAGGGCGTTCGACTCGAGTTTGTCCAGTACTTCCAGAATCAGGTCTTCTTCGCCTTCCCGCGTACTGGCGCACATCAGGACCGGCCTGTTGCCAATAGAATTTTTCAGTATCAGACCTTTGTCCACGACTTCGGCAGGTGGAATGATGTCGAATTTGACACTTCCGGTGACGGCAATATTGCCTGCGCCGAACTGGGATAGACGGTCGGCGTCGGTTTGGGTTTGCGCCGCAACGGCTGAAAAGCCTCTTGCGGCTTCAAGCATGATCGATTCGAATTTCTTTCCTTTTTTCAGCGACCGCTCTGACAGGCGCGCATTGACGAGCGCGAGCGGGACGTGATGTCTGACACATTGTGCAATCAGGTTTGGCCAGATTTCCGTTTCCAGCAGGATGCAAAGCGATGGCTGGAAATGACGGATAAAACGTCCCATCATCCAGTTCGTATCATAGGGCAGATAGGCTTGCATGAGCCTTTTTTCCGTTGCGAAAAGAGAACGGCCTGTTGCACGGCCAGTCGGGGTCATATGCGTCAAAAGAATGTCGCAATCCGGATAGCGGGACAAAAGTGCATTGATCAGAGGCTCGGCTGCGCGGGTTTCGCCGACCGATACGGCATGAACCCAGATTCTCTGCCGTGACGGGGCGGCCGGAGGAAAAAAGCCCAGGCGTTCGGGGATATGCCGGCGATAACCCGGTTCATTACGGCCTCTTATATAAAGCCGCAGGAGGGCAAGAGGCAATATCAGCCACCAGATAAACGAATACAAAAGTCGCATTGAATGTTCGCTTGATTTTAACGGCATCTATTATCGCTGAAACCGGAAGGCAATTGTTGTCGCCCAGTGGCTAAAAATTGCATATTTGGACGTGCACTCGAAAGTTTTTTACAAAGTACAATATCAGTATTGGAAATAATGATTAAATATTCATTTCATTATTGATTCCGGAAATGGGCCGATCGTCATTCGGAATCATTCTGATTCGGCATGCAAGTGTTCAAGGGATACTATGGAACTTCGTATTGCGACTTACAATATTCATAAAGGGGCGTCGATCGATCATCGACCCATCATTCAGGAACTGAAAAGGTCTATCCGGTCTTTGAGTGCCGATGTCGTTTTTCTTCAGGAAGTGCAGGGACGTCACGATTTGACGGCAAACCGGCAGGCGCTTTTATGGCAGGAGCAGGGACAACACGCCTATCTTGCGGGCGACTCGCTTTACTGCGCTTATGGCAAGAATGCCGTTTACAACTACGGACACCATGGCAATGCATTGCTGAGCACGTATCCGATCGTTTCCCAATTCAACAAGGACGTGTCAGACCACGCAATGGAGTCACGCGGGATTTTGCATTGCGTTTTGCAAACGCCTGAAACGAAAGTGTACTGTTACGTCATCCATCTGGGTCTTTTCAATGGCAGCCGTATCCGGCAGACACGTGCCCTGATCCGGACCGTGCAGGCTTCTGCGCCAAAAGACGCGCCCGTGATCATTGCGGGTGACTTCAACGACTGGAATAACAGATTGTCGGGATTTTTGATGAGGACGCTTCAGGTCAAGGAAGTGTTTGATGAAATGGACATGAAAGAAAACGGGAAAAGGAATTATTTTCCGCGGTTGACGGGACTCGTTCCCAAGCCGATGCCGGCGAGGACTTTCCCTGCGCTGTTTCCTTTTTTCAGGCTGGACCGTATTTACGTCCGGGGGTTTGAGGTCGATTCCGCCAGCGTGATGCAGGGGTCTCCCTGGACATCCCTGTCCGACCATGCACCTCTGGTCGCTTCCTTGCGGATCAAGTAAAAGGAATGCGCGTCGTCCGTTACACATCCGACAATCATCTGACGCTATTGCAAAATGGCGAGGATTTTTTCCCGGCATTGCTCGACGCCATCGAAGA
>JAEYIG010000186.1 GCA_023409175.1 Pseudomonadota bacterium | reverse complement strand
GTTTTAATGCATATCAAACATATTCCAAATCCGGATATCGAATATTTTGTATCCGGTTATAGGATGATGATATGGCACATCCCATACACTCATATCCATACAACCTGCTGGCCGAGCTCTTGATAGCCCGGAGGCAGGAGCTTGGCCTGCTTCAGATCGAAGTGGCCGAACGATTGAACAAACCACAGTCTTTTGTTTCCAAATATGAAAACGTAGGAAGACGTCTTGACGTCATTGAACTGGTTGCGGTTCTTAAAGCGCTTGACATGACGCCTTATGAGTTTTTCGATCTGTTCCTGTCGAAAATCGATAAAAAGAAACTCCCGTCAGACTTCCTGATTTGAGGCTGCCTGCCGACTTTCCGGAAATTCCTGAAGAAATATCAAACTCGGCATTAGATTATTCATTTCCTGCCTGATAAGCTGTGCTCGTGCAACAATCTTTTCCATTATCATGGTATTGTTATTCCTGTTCCGTTTTTTAAGTCATCAGAAGGGTTCATCATTCTATGGAAATTTCTAAAATTCGTACTCTTATTTCGCGTTCCGGAGAAATCCAGGGAGTTTTTGTTGTCGATCTGGTTTATCTCGATGGTGTTCCTTATGCCGTTTTCGAATGGGAAAACAAAGAAGGCGAAGAACCGATACCTTTGTACAAGGTTCGGCTTGATCCAAGAGGTCTGATGCCGTTGCCTCCGGGCGGCGCAAATGGTGAAACGTATCAGTATCGTGTTTCCATTGAAGATCCAAGACCGTTTTCCTGATCCGTTTTGAACGATAAAGCTTTGGCACAGGTGCAATATGGTTACGCCCGAGTCAGATAATGAAATTGACGACATCATCTGGTCAGAAATCGAATACAGTGATTCCCACGGCGATTTCGTCTGTTACGCCGTCCACTCTCCATATATGGCAAAATATCTGGAGAAGGCCAAAGCTCACATCGAGTCGGGGAAATACCTCGACAATATGGCACCTGTCAACTATTTCAAAGCCATTCACCGCATTGAAAAACTGGCTGAAACGGGAGACCCGGCAGCAACATTTCATATGGGCAAAATATATGCCATTGGCATAGCCGTTCCGCAGGATATGTCCAAAGCCGTCGACTGGTACGAAAAGGCAATCGCTCTTGGTGAACCGAGAGCACATGCCAACCTTGGCTGGCTCTATCAATCAGGTTATGGAGTCTTGCCTGACAAATCCAGGGCATTTGAATTATTGTCGTTTGGCGCTGACAACGGCGTACTGTCCGCAAAAGCCGCTGTCGGCATGATGCTTATGAACGGGGAAGGTTGTTCCTTAAACCCCAGACTGGGACTGCAAAAACTTGAGGAATCATTCAATAGCGGCTACCTGAATGCAGGAAACCATATTTCAGATATGTATTTCGCGGGCAAGCTGCTTCCCCAGGATATTGAACTCGCCCATGAATGGCTTACGAAAGTGGCCAGAAGTGGCGATGAGAGGTCTATGGCGATACTCGGCCATTATCTGGTCACGGGCAGTCATGGGAAAACCGATACTGAAAAAGGTCTTCTCTGGCTGGTAAAAGCAACTGAGCTGCAATACCTGCCGGCTTATTTATGGCTCGGCACCCTGTATAAAAAAGGACTCGGTGTTGAACAGGACGCCGACAAGGCTATTGAGTGGTTCAAAAAAGGAATCAAGGCAGGTTGCCGGGACTGCCAGATTGCATTGAACATGATTTCCATCCCTGAAGCGGACAATCCGAAATCGTATCATTGATTATTCAGGTATGAAGTCATTCTTCAGTATTTCCATACTGAAATTTCGTTATTCCCTCATGTTTCCGGACTCAAATGGTGCTATCGTATGCACGAGTTGCAAATTTGTTTCTGAACCAAGGAATTGGAAAAATGCTTCGCCAGTGTTCCATCATCTTCATTTGTCTGGCAATCGCCGAACTGATTGTCCACGCCACCCACATCAACTTTCCCTCATCTCTGTTAGGCATGCTGATCCTGACTTTTTCGCTCAAGGTCGGGCTGGTCAAACTCGAATGGGTTAAAGGGTTCTCGGATTTCCTCCTCTCACATCTCGGATTGTTTTTCGTTCCTCCCGGTGTCGCCCTGATGCTCTATTTTGGCGTCATTCAGGCAGAGCTGGTGCCAATAGTGCTTGCAACGGTCGGAAGCATGTTGCTCGTCCTGTTCACCACTGGCTGGACATACCAACTCATCCGTAAAATGTTATGAACGAATTTCTGCACAGCGAGCTGTTTGCCGTTACCCTCACCGTCGGGTTGTTCTGGGGAGCCCAACTGCTTCAGAAACGGCTCAAGTCGATTATATTGAACCCCATTCTTGTTGCCATCATACTGATCATCCTGGTCCTGAAAATGGGAGACATCTCCTATGAAACGTATTATCAGGGCGGAAAATATATCGAGTTTCTCCTGAAACCGGCCATTGTGGCACTGGGCGTGCCCCTGTACCTTCAAATCGAGCAAATCCGGAAACAGGCCCTCCCGATTCTGGCATGCCAGCTGGTCGGGTGTATTGTCGGAGCCACTTCAGCCTATCTGATCGCTCTTCACCTCGGTGCTTCACTGGAAGTGGCCATTTCGCTCGCCCCAAAATCGGCGACGACACCGATTGCAATGGAAGTATCCAAACTGACGGGCGGTATACCGTCGTTAACGGCCATTATCGTCATTTTGACCGGTATTCTGGGCGCCATTTTCGGACGGGCGTTTCTGAAACTCGTCCGTGTAAAAAGCCCGATTGCGCAGGGTCTGGCATTGGGCGCCGCGGCACATGCCGTCGGAACGTCCCACGCAATGGAAAAAAACATCAAACTGGGCGTCTATTCAAGCCTTGGGCTGATTATCAACGGCACCCTGACAGGCCTTTTGACGCCTTATATACTTCATGCGTTCGGGGTTTAACCGCCTTCAGCCACCACCGCCCGGTCAGGTTCTCACAAACCTGACCTGATCGCCATCAATACGAATGAGTTTTTCCTGCTTTTCAAGATAATTCATGTGGGCGATAGATTCGCCCATCGCAAACATGCATTGGTGGGGATCGACAATCTCCCGTTCGAACAAGACCGGCAGGATTTCACAAGCCGTTCTCGGGTTCGAACAGGCCTCCAGCAAAACCTCGCACCGTTTCCGGTGATGTTTGGCGAGCTGCTCAACCCGCGCATACATTCCGGTAAAGGGACGGCCGTGGGAAGGCAGAACGAGAGTGTCTTCAGGCAAAACCAGATAACGTTGAAGGGAAGACAGAAAGTCTTCCAGCGGATTGCCGAAGGGATTGGCTGCCTTGACAGGGATGTTGGTTGAAATGCTGGGCAAGAGCATATCCCCCGAAATCAGGATTTTCAGTTCCTCACAATAAAAAGAGGCGTGTTCCGGAGCATGCCCATATCCGACCATCACTTTCCAGTCATGATCCCCGATCCGGATCTGGCCATTGTCAAAAATGCGGCGATAAGTCTTTGGGATGAGTGGAAAACCTTTCCGATACCCATTTCCACGCTGTTTTAAGGCCTCCAGCCGTTCATCGTCCAGTCCATGCCGGCGGAACAACTCGACCATCGAACCGATGGAATAATTTCCCATATCATTAGCCAATGCGAGACTGCACAGGTATTCGCCTTGTGTCATCCATAAGGGTGCGTTCGTTTTCTGCTCCAGCCATCCGGACAACCCGACATGATCCGGATGGTAGTGCGTGACGATCTGGCGGGTCAACGGATAGCTTTGCAGCCATTCATCCCAAAGTTCCTTTGCCTTGTCCCACGTCACTCCGGTGTCGATAACGGCCCAACCGTCCCCATCTTTAATCAGCCATAAGTTGACGTGGTTCAATACGAAAGGCAATGGCATACGCAACCATAAAATACCGGGAGCAACCTCTATCACGGAGGAACCTTCCGGAACCATTTTGTCAAAAGGGTAAGAGATTTCTGTCATGAATCGGCCTGCCAATCATCGAAAACAGAATTGTAGCGTCATGACGATGCATCTACAAAAGGAGAAAGAGATGCCCGGTACGAAGAAAGCAATGAAAGACAATCAGGAGGGTGTGAAAAGCCTTGACGATTACCTGGATGAAGCCTTGCAGGAAACCTTTCCTGCCAGCGATCCGGTCGCCATCAGCAAGCCGGACAAGAAAGAACCTTTAAACAGGGACAGGAAAAAAGAGACAAAACGTCAGGGCTGATCCAGAGACGATTTCGACGTATCCTGCTTTTCATGTGAAATAATCTTTTTGAGCCATTTCACGGCTTCCTTCATTTTCCCGTTCAGGGCATAGTCCAGTATGGCCGCCCGTTCTTCCGCATTTTCCTGCCTGATGCTGTCCGAGTCAGGTATGGGCAATTTGAGATAACCATCCACCTCTCCGTGATCCTTATGGATTTCCATTCCCGCTTTTTCCGCAATGCAGATCATTGGCCGGTTCGAGGCAAGACAGTGGATATACAGGGTATTGATATGTTTGTTCCGGCAATGGATGGCTGCCCGGTCAAACAGCTTGGTGCCAACGTTTTTCCGGCGCATGGGCGCTGACACGGAAACGCCGAATTCGGCGACACGATTTGGCTGAACGTCATCGCTGGGAGGCAATTTTTCCGGAACGGGAAAAGCAAGATGGCCGACACCGACCAGATTGAAGGTGCTCTCGTAAACCCCGAAAATGGTATCCCTGTCAAAATCGATGGCATTGACGTATTTTGTGACAGCTTCGTCCGGCAGCGCCGCGCCAAAACGCAATCGCCTGTCAGCCGCACTCAACCCGAGAAAGTGATTAAGCATGAAAGGGCGATCCTGTTCAGACAGTTCTTTGATGAAAACAACAGGATCTTCCCTCATACGCTCATCTCCAGCGAAAAAGCTTCAAGTCAAAAGCATTATTCATTGACTGCAACACTTCATTTTAAGTGGAGACTTTACCTGAATTTACGACAATTACAAATATTTATTGCGATCCGGCTCCGCTTTCCGCCACACCTTCCCTTTTGATATGTCCGAATCTCCAGGCATTCACCGCATCCGCTGCAGCGTCTGCCCTCGCATTGTGCAATGCACGCGGGATTTCTTCCGATGCGTCGTCCATCGACTGGATAATGGCTTGTGCATCAATACTTCTGGCCGCATTCAATACCATCATCCAGTAATCCCTTTGAGGAAACTCGATATCTTCAAAACTGACCGTTTCGGATTTTCTGCCACGCAAATCGCATTCGGTCGCGTTGATCACGTCGATAAACCGGTCAGGTCGCCGGAATGCATCGCAGCGTTCCAGCACCATGACCGCGGTCTTGGAGCGCAATTCGGAACTGCGCCTGATGTTGCCATGTTCCCTGGCCGTCATGACGGCAATGTCCTTCAGCATTTTGGAGACATGCAGACGACGGCAGACATTGTCGACCAATGATGCGCCCCGTTCTTCATGAGCGCGATGATGCGGCCACTGGTTCGGTGGGGTCGTTCCCTTTCCGAGATCATGCAAAAGGACGGAAAAACGAACCGTCAGGGGATAATTCATTTTGGCGGAATAATCCAGCGCCAGGAGCGTGTGTTTGCCGGCATATATTTCCGGATGGTACCGTTCCGGTTGCGGAACGTCCCACAAAGCCTCGATTTCAGGGAAAATGCGTGCCAGAGCACCGCAGTCGTGCATGACCTGGATCATCCGTGATGGTTTTACCTCCATCAGTCCCTGCGACAATTCTTTCCAGATCCTTTCCGGAACGAGAGCGTCAACCTCGCCATCCGCCACCATTTTCTTCATCAGCTCCATGGTTTCGGGAGCAATTGTAAAGTCCGTGTAACGGGCCGCAAAGCGCGCCAGTCTGAGAATCCTGACCGGATCTTCGGCAAACGCATCCGATACATGACGGAACACCCGGTTTTCGATATCTTTTCGGCCACCGAACGGATCGACGATCTCTCCCTCTTCCGACATTGCCATGGCATTGATCGTCAAATCGCGTCGTAGAAGGTCTTCTTCCAAAGTAACATCAGGAGATGCGTGAAAAACGAACCCCTTGTATCCTGGCGCGACTTTCTTTTCCGTGCGGGCCAATGCATATTCCTGACTGGTCTCGGGGTGAAGGAAAACAGGAAATTCCTTTCCGATGGGCTTGAACCCCAGCGAAAGCATTTCTTCAACGGTTGACCCGACAACGACATAATCCTGGTCGTGTACGGGCAACCCCATAATCGTATCTCTTACAGCCCCACCAACGGTATATATTTTCATAATTTTTCGATATCGCCAAAGTGAGTCAGGTTCATTTGTATGAGCCTGAAAAAACAGTCTACCTCCCAGTTTAAACGATTACGTCAATTTCGTTGTAACAAGAAGTGACAATCACTTTGAAAGGCAGATCTGGCCGTTGGAATTATTATGCAGCATGTTCCAAAAACATGCCGGAAACGCAAACACAGCCAATTATGGATAAATGCGACCAAGGCGTTGTTTCAGGGATTGCGGCCGGTTTTCGAACAGTGCGGCATAGTACGTCGCATTCGACATGACGTTTTTCACGTAATCCCTTGTCTCGGTAAATGGAATCGTTTCGGCAAAAATAGCGCCGTCAACCGTTCTGGACAAGGTGGAACGCCAGGCTTTCGGTCTCTTCGGTCCCGCATTGTATGCCGCTGTTGCGAGCACCTGGGAACCGCCAAGATCGTTCAGGACCATATTCAGATAATTCGTACCGAGCAATATATTCGTGTCGACGCTATTGATCTTTCCATGGTGATAATCGGAAAGGCCGATTTTTTTCGCCACATATTTGGCTGTCGCCGGCATGACCTGCATCAGGCCGGAAGCGCCTACCGATGATTGTGCTTTCATGACGAAACGGGATTCCTGCCTGATCAGCCCATAAGTCCATGCCATATCCAGCCCAAGCTGATTCGTCGCCACTTTCATGTTTTCCTTGAAAGGGGTCGGGAAACGCTGGTTGAAATCCACTTCTTTTTTCGTTCGGTCAGACGTATTGACCATCCGGTCAAGAAGATTTACCTCACGGGCATATTCGGCGGCAGCCAGCAACTGGCGTTCATTCATCTTGCGAAGTTGCCAGTTCCATTCCCGGGTCCCCTCAAAGCGCCAGTTCATGTTGAAAAATTTCTGTGCCAGCTGAAAACCGGGATTTGAGGCCATCGTCGCGACTTCAGACCGGTTCAACGGTTTTCCGTTAACAGGTGATACGATTTTCCTGCCCTGTTCCTCAAGGGCCAGCTGGCCATAGAAGTGATACTGGTCGGCAATCGATGCGAAAAGCTTGTGCGCCCGTTCACGATGTCCCATTGCCTGCTGGGCACGGCCTTTCCAGTAGATCCATGAAGGTTCTTTCTGCAGCGATACCGGCATCTGGTTGATCCATTCGTCTACCAGTTTCCAGTCTTCCTTGCGCAGGGCGGTGCGGACTTTCCATTCATGGGCATATGCTGAAATATTGGCCGTCTGGGCTTTTTTCCAGTATTCCAGAGCATTGGGCGACAAAGCGATGGAAGCAGGCAGGGCAATCACGGACCAGCCAATAGCCTGTTCCTTCCTGTTCAGGGCCGAAGAAGCGTCATTCAGGTATTGTGCAGCCAACCCCTGATCTTTTTTGGCGACCTTCTGCAAGGCCAGGAGAAATTTTTCATGAGACAGGCGATCCGCACCAGGGCCCCGGCTCAGCACCATGGCAGGCAATTCGATCGCTCTGGAAATATCTGTTTTTTCGGCACCAGCCAGTGTGCCGAACCGTGCGGCGAGGGCCGTCATGCTGGATTCGCCGGCCAGCCGGCTCTGGAACCAGACATCGTCGTCGCTGAACTGTTTTTTAGCCGCCAGATCCGTCACCAGCGCATAACAGGCTTCTCCATATTTCTTGGGGACCGTCAACAGTTTCCGGGCTTCATCGGCTACGTTCTGGCCTTTGGCGGATGCGGAAAGCAATGCATAACACTTGACCTGCGTATCGTCAGCCAATTCGAAAAGCGGGAAATGTCTGTCAAAACTCGCCCAGTTTCCATTTTTTCCCTGAATGAGCAACCAGTCGTTTCGCAAGCGGTCAGCGATGGCCGTTCCCTTGTATTTGTTCAGATAGGCATCAACCTGCGCTTCACTGGCATTGCGCAAATCCGATTTGAGAAGATAATAATCGACGTATGATGGAACCGGATAATTCCGGAGACTGTCGGCCAGTCGGGCGGCACGTGATGAATCCTGTTTTCTGGACGCCTCGCGCAATTGACGGAAAGTTTCATCCTGTGCAGAAGAAGACGTTAAATCCTGCGAAGCCTGCGCAAGGGGTAAAATCATGAACACCATTGCGAACAATATGAAGCTTCTGATTTTTGCACACATGACAGACCTTTCAAATTCAGTCGGGATTGATATCATATTATGAGTTTACCACCATCAGATAACATCAAGCATGGTGAGCCGTCATCGGCCGCTCACGATAAACGGGCACTGCGTCGTTCGCTTCTGAAGCTGCGAAGTGAAATCAGTGCGGACGAACGCAAGTATTTTGATCAACAAATCAGCCAACAAGTTTCAAATCATCTGGAACCTTTCGCTTTTGCCTCACTGGGCGTTTACCTGCCCATCCGGAACGAACCGGATCTTGACGGCCTCTATATCGAATTATCCGCAAAAATGTCCCTGTCTTTACCGATTACATCAGGAAAAGACAAACCGCTGCAATTTATCCACTGGTCTCCCGGTGACGAATTGCTGATTGGCGATTACGGCATTGCCATTCCGAAAAAACAGGTGCCTGCACCTATGCCAGCAGCGTTACTGATCCCCTGCGTAGGATTTACGAAAAATGGATATCGTCTTGGATATGGAGGCGGTTTTTTCGACCGCACACTCGCCCTTTATCCCGAAACGCATAAAATCGGCGTCGCCTATTCCTGTCTGGCAACGTCTTTCGATGCCGAAGAAAACGACATTCCGCTCGATTGCATTATTACCGAGCAGGGAATTGTGCTTTAATTCACTTTTTACCAATTACAGAAGTCCTGATGCGAATTCTTATTGTCCGGGTCTCCTCTTTGGGTGACGTTGTCCATAACATGCCGGTTCTGGCAGACATTCATCGCCACTTTCCCGATGCCATCATCGACTGGGTTGTCGAGGAATCCTACGTCGGGCTGGTCAGATTGAACAAACACGTCAACGAAGTCATTCCTTTTGCCCTGCGCCGGTGGCGAAAAAACCTTTTGTCTTTTGCTGTCCGAAAAGAATTCAGCCTCTTTCTGAACCAGTTGAGAAGCCGCTCTTACGACTACGTCTTCGATACCCAGGGACTCATCAAAACCGGACTGATAATGGGTTTTGCCAATACCACCCAAAAAGGCAAAAAAATCGGACTGGCCCATAAGACGGACGGTTCAGGATATGAACCGTTATCCCGCATTTTTCACGATAAAAGCATTTCGGTGGAAAAACACATTCATGTTGTCCAGCGAGGTCGTGAAATTGTGGCAAAAGCCCTTGGCTACACCATCGACACGCCGCCGGATTTTGGTCTGGCCGTACCTGAAGAACATCCTGATTGGTTGCCTTCGGGACCTTATGCCGTTTTTTTCCATGGAACGTCCCGCGATTCCAAGAAATGGCCCCGACAAAACTGGATTGAGATAGGCCACTTGCTGGAAAAATCGGGCATGAGTATTCTTCTTCCGTGGGGTTCGACACAGGAATTCGAGGAAGCGACATCACTTGCAGCTTCTCTGCCAAATGCAAAAGTACTGCCGCGTCTTTCCATCATGGATGCAGCTCTCCTGACAGGAAAAGCCAGTTTCATCGTCGGGGTCGATACCGGCCTCTCGCATCTGGCAGCCGCTTACGACAAGCCGACCGTCCAGATCTATTGCAACATCTCCCGCTGGAGAACCTGTGCCGACTGGTCCGACAATATTGTCAGCCTTGGAGGTCCTGATGAAGTACCGACATTAGCCGCAGTGAAAACAACGGTCGAAACCCTGCTTTCAAAAATCC
>JAEYIG010000175.1 GCA_023409175.1 Pseudomonadota bacterium | reverse complement strand
TTGCCGTAAATGTACAGCTGACTGGCCAGGGCGGTATTGATATATCGGAATCTATCCGATGGTGTCGTATGTCAGGCCGGAGCCGGTTGAAGTGGCCATTTCCGTTTCTTCATAAAAACAGATTCCTGCCCCGCCTGCCTTTTTGACTTCATACATGGCCAGATCGGCCTTGTGTATAAGCTCTTCCGACGTGACGCCGTCTTCCGGGTAACAGGTGACACCGACACTGGCGTTGCACAGGGCTTCCCCTTTTTTCAGTGTCCATGGCCTTTTGAACCGTTCATGTATGAAATTGACGAGACTGCGGATATTGTCCCTGGTGACGGACCCGTCGATGAGGGCGACAAACTCATCCCCTCCATGACGGTAAATGCGGTTCCTGAGCATCGGGATGCCACAGAAAAACTCGCCGAGTTGGGCAAGAAACTCGTCACCTGATTCATGGCCGAAACTGTCGTTGACTGTCTTGAAACCGTCGATATCGAAAAACAGGACATATCCTTTGGCACTGGTGCCGACATGGTCGATCAGGACGTCGCAATCGTTTATCAGTTTCCTCCGGTTGGGAAGCTTGGTCAGCGAATCATAGTTTGCCAGGTATTTGATCAGTTCCTCGTTGCGCTTGTTGTCCGTGATGTCCGCACTGCTCACGACATGCGCAAGGCGTCCGTCCACCCACCGGAAAGCCGCGGAAAAGACCCGGAACCACGAACCGTCGAATGGCCGCTGGTAATCCCAGGTGTGGACTTTGGACGGGTTCCCTTCTTCATCAATCAGTTTGTTCTGGGGGCAAAAGTCGCAAGGGCCGCCTTGCCCCGGGAACAGGACCTGCCAGCACGTTTTCCCGACAAATTCGGAGACGCCGCCATAAGGGGCTGCCATCGACTTGTTGACCCACAATACCTCATGGGTATTGAAATCGTTGACGTAAACGTCAATGCCCGTATTGTCGAGAATGCTTTCCAGTGAGTTTTTTGCGAAGGAGAGCTTGTTCTGGTATACCCGCACCCCGACATACCGGCCCAGCATGGCAAGCAGGACGGAGAACCGTTTCAGTTCCTGGCCTGATTGCATCCTGTTGGAAACCGTTTTCAGGAAGACGATCAGCCCGCTGATGCGTTCGTTTTCGTCCACGATAGAGAATATGGTCGTATGGCTGGCGAAAAGGATATCCAGCAATTCCTTTCCGTTTTCCCGCGAATGGCTGCCGTCAATGGACGAAACGATCGTCATGGCCATGTGGGAACGGAACCCGGGATTGATTTCATCAATGGAAAAAGACTCGCGCAGACGGATGTCGCGGGGCGTATAACGCTCTTTCAGGTTGAAGCGGTTGGATTGGTCTATTTCATAGACCAGGCCGCCGTCAAAAGAGAAAGCCTCGCAAATCAGTTTGAGGGATACGTCGATGACCGCAGTATCCACCTGTTTTTCGACAAGCAGTTCGGCCAGTGTCCATATCAGTGAATCTTCAGGTTTGTCAGTCATTGTCTGTTCCGCAATAGCGGTTAACGGAGCTGCAAATGCGGTGTTCCGGCCTGACCAACTCAATGTAATTTAAACAAGTCGTATATTTTTGGATTGGGTCAAGGCAGCCACTTGCAGTCAGGAAACTTTCTTCTGTAACAACATTTTATGTAAGAAGTACAGAATGTCAATGACTTCATGCCGATAAGGTATTTAAACAAAAAAACCGTTGTTATTTCAGTAATGTCTATATTTGTTCCTACATGCGCAGTTCGCGTACCTTGTTGATGTTGCGTGAAGGCGGTTCGCCGAAGAGCCGCTTGTATTCCCGGTTGAACTGGGTCGGGCTTTCATACCCGACAGCCATGCATGCACTGGAAGCGTATTCATTCTCGACGAGCATCAGGCGCTGGGCTTCATACAGGCGAAGGCGCTTCTGGAACTGGAGAGGGCTAAGCGAAGTCAGTTGCTTGAAATGCCGGTGAAATGTCGAGGTTGCCATATTGACTTTCCTTGCCAATTCATCGACTTGAACAGGTTCCTTGAAGTTGCTTCTCAACCATGTGATAGCTTGTGCGATCTGATTACCCTGTGTGCCGAAGGTGTTGACCGCCCTTAAGAATGGCCCTTGTGGCCCGATCAGCAAACGGTAGTGGATTTCCCGGATGATCATGGGAGCCATGACCGCAATCTGTTCCGGCTTTTCAAGAAGGTCGAGCAATCGGACAAATGCATCCAGAATGTCAGGATCGGTTCTTGTGAGGGAGAGGCCGGTATCCGGTTCGGCTGCCATTTTCGATGGTGGCGGGATTTCAGCGGCAAGCTGGGTCGTCAACGATTTGTCCAGTTTCAGGCCCATGCCGAGAAACGGATTTTCAGGCGTCGCGTCGAGAATATAGTTTTTCGCAGGCAGATCAATGCCGTTGACGAGGCACCAGCCCTCGCCGTAACGGTATTCCCTGCTCCCGATATAGGAGTGTTTCTGGCCCTGGAGGATAACCCCGACGGCAGGCTCGTAAAAACAGTTTTCCGGGCATTCGCATTCGTTTTTCCGGAACAGGAAGAAACCGTTGATCGGGGTCTGGTATTCCCCGCCTTCAGGCAGGAATTTCAGCAGTTTTTCCTTTATCGCCGTATTTTTCGTGTCGGAACCGGCTGGATTGTTTTCAGGCATGGCGTAATCCTTTTCAAAACTGTTGATGATGGAATCAAGTGATTGAAAACATGTTCTCTTTTTACCAAATTATCGTCCCTTTTGGTAGACAGGTGAGAGAAATAGGCAACAAGAAGGCAGTTTCGTATCTATATCGGTGTTGGCCCAAAGCTTTATATTTCCAATGTCACAAGGTGTTTCGGGATAACTTTCCCATGCGGAAATACTCCCGGCAACGATAGGAATTCATCATTAACCCAATGAAGAGGCTTGCCATGAAAACAATCGCTTATGCAGCACATTCCCCGGATTCACCCCTTGCGCCCTACTCGTTTGAGCGGCGCGAGCTTCGCGACAATGACGTCGCCATGGATATCCTGTATTGCGGTGTCTGCCATTCGGACATGCATATGGCGCACAACGACTGGGGCATGACGGTTTATCCGGTCGTACCGGGCCATGAAATTATCGGCCGTGTCACGGCGGTTGGCCCGAAAGTCACGAAATACAGGGTTGGCGACGCGGTCGCGGTCGGTTGCATGGTCGACAGCTGTATGGAATGCGACCAGTGCCGTCATGGCGAGGAACAGTTCTGCCGTGAAGGCATGACGCTGACTTACAGTGGCACCGACAGGATCGACCACTCGGTCACACAGGGTGGCTACTCCAGACATCTGGTCGTCCGTGAGGAATTCGTCTTGCGGGTTCCCGACGGGCTGGACCTGTCCCGTGCCGCTCCGATCCTGTGTGCCGGTATCACGACCTATTCCCCGCTTCGCACATGGAACGTCGGCCCCGGCAGCCGCGTCGGCGTGATCGGCATGGGCGGTCTGGGTCATATGGCGATCAAGCTGGCGGTCGGTATGGGTGCGGAAGTGACAGTCTTGAGCCGTTCGGAAAGCAAGCGCGCCGACGCCATGAAACTGGGGGCAGACCGCTTCCTGATTTCAACCGATGAAGCGGCCATGACGGCGGCGCAGTCGACGTTTGACCTGATTATTGATACCGTTCCGGTCAAGCATGACCTGAACCCGTATGTCCCGCTGCTGGACATTGATGGCACGCTGGTGATCGTCGGTCAGGTTGGCCCGGTCAATGAAGTGGATGCGGTTCCCCTTCTCTTCGGTCGCCGCAGGATTGCCGCATCACCGATCGGGGGTATCCGGGAAACGCAGGAACTGCTCGATTTCTGTGCCCGGAAAAATATCCTGCCCGAGTGTGAAATGATCCGGATGGATGAAATCAACACGGCTTTTGAACGCATGGAACGTTCTGACGTCCATTACCGGTTCGTGATCGACATGGCAACGTTTGGAACGGAAAACAGATAAGAAGGAAACACGGTTTATGCAAAGACGCAAATTGGGAAACGGCGGTCTTGAAGTCTCGGCTTTGGGGCTCGGTTGTATGGGAATGAGTTTCGGGTATGGGCCTGCCGGGGACAAAAACGGGATGATCGGCGTTATCCGCTCGGCCTTCGAACAGGGAGTGACTTTTTTCGATACGGCTGAAGTCTATGGCCCGTTCACGAATGAAGAACTGGTGGGTGAAGCGCTGGCGCCCTTCCGCTACGATGTGACGATTGCGACCAAGTTCGGTTTTACGGCCAATCCGGACGATGGTGGAAAATGGACAAAACTGGACAGCCGTCCGGAACATATCCGAGAAGTGGCTCTGGCCTCTTTGAAACGCCTGAAAACCGATGTGATCGACCTGTTTTACCAGCATCGGGTGGACCCGAACGTCCCGATCGAGGATGTGGCGGGTACGGTCAGGGACCTGATTGCCGAAGGCAAGGTCAGGTATTTCGGCCTGTCGGAAGCCAGTGCAGACGTCATTCGGCGGGCGCATGCCGTCTGCCCGGTCGCTGCCCTCCAAAGCGAATATTCGCTCTGGTGGCGGGAATCGGAAAAGGAAATCATCCCGACACTGGACGAACTCGGTATCGGTTTTGTCCCATTCAGTCCGCTGGGAAAAGGCTATCTGACCGGAAAAATGAATGAAAAGACGATTTTCGACAAGTCCGATTTCCGGAACACATTGCCGCGCTTCACTCCTGAAGCCCTGAAAGCCAATCAGGGGATCGTCGATCTGGTCAGGAAACTGGCTGAACGGAAAAAGGTGACTCCTGCGCAGGTCGCACTGGCATGGGTACTGGCCCAGCAGCCATGGATGGTGCCGATTCCGGGGACGACCAAACTGTCGCGGCTCGAAGAAAACATCGGTTCGGTCAATGTCGAACTGTCTGCGGAAGATTTGCTGGAAATAGATTATGCCAGCTCGAAGATCGAGCTTGTCGGAGACCGGTATCCGGAAAAATACGCGAAGATGATCAGCCGCTAGACCGCTTATGGAACCGGACCGGCGCAAAGCCGGTCTTTCAGGAGGAAGGATCGGAAGATGATAAAGGTAATAAAACCGTTAACCGGACTGGCAGGGCTGATGTTTGCCCTGCTCTGTCTGGGTAATTTGGCAAGGGCGGATGAAATGGAAAAGACGAAACAGGCGCTGGACGCCAGACAGGAAAAGATCGTGACAATCGCGGCATTCACGGCCAATGGCGATTTGCCGAAACTGAAAACGGCTCTGAATGGCGGCCTCGATGCAGGCCTGACGGTCAGTGAGATCAAGGAAGTGTTGATCCAATTGTATGCGTATACCGGTTTTCCACGGAGCCTGAACGGCATCCAGACGTTCATGTCGGTGATGAATGAACGGGAAAAGGCCGGCATTGCCGATCCGGCCGGTGTTCAACCGGCGGCTTTGCCGCCCGGTACGGATCGCAACGCCTATGGCGAAGCGGTGCGCATGACCTTGTCGGGCGTGACGGCTGTGCCGCCGAAAAGCGGCTACCAGCTTTTCGCGCCCGGTATTGATGCCTTTCTGAAAGAACACCTGTTTGCCGACATTTTCGGGCGCGGGGTGCTCGAATTCTCTGACCGTGAGATCGCCACGGTTGCCGCCCTCGCCGCTCTGGGCGGGACGGATGCCCAGCTTCAATACCATTTGAATGCTGCGATGAACGTCGGCTTGAGCCAGCAACAGGTGGCGGGAATCATTTCCGTTCTGGATCGGGATGTCGGCAAAAAAGAAAGTGCGCTTGCCGGGAAAGTGTTTGGTGAAGTATTGAAAAAACGCTCGAATGTCAACTCATAAACTTTTGAATTTTCACTGCTTTCAAGGAAATGAAGATGGAAAATATTCAGAATAAAGTCGTTCTTGTTACAGGGGCCAGCAGCGGTATTGGTGAGGCGATTGTCCGCAAGCTCGCTTCGGATGGCGCTACCGTGGTACTGGCGGCGAGAAGGAAAGACCGGCTGGAAAAAATCACCGGTGAAATCAACTCGGCTGGCGGAAAGGCATCCTTTTATGTCGTCGATGTGACCGTTGAAAAACAGGTAAGGGATATGGTTGACGACGTCGTTGCCCGACTGGGGCGGCTGGATGTCATGGTCGGCAATGCCGGCCTGATGGCTCAGGCCCCCATTTCCTCGCTCAAGGTGGACGAATGGGACAGGATGATCGACATCAATATCAAGGGCGTCCTGTATGGTGTCGCTGCGGCATGGCCGGTCTTTGAAAAACAGCAGTCGGGCCATTTCATCAATATCTCATCCGTGGCAGGTATCAAGGTCGCAGCACCGACGGCGACGGTGTATTCCGCGACGAAATATGCCGTACGGGCCCTGTCTGAAGGCATCCGTGTCGAATCGGCGGGCAAATTCCGTTCCACGGTCATTTATCCCGGTTATGTGGAGTCCGAACTGATGTATGGCAGTTCGGATGAAAAGACCCGGCAAGCCGTGATAGCGGGGTATGAAAAGTATGCGATTCCTGCTGACAGTGTCGCCAATGCCGTCGCTTATGCCATTTCCCAGCCGAAAGATACGGCTATCAACGAAATCGTGATCCGGCCGACGTCGCAGGAATTCTGATGGCGATATTGGCGAGGGAATTCATCATGAAACGCATTTTGAATATGGCATTCATCCCCCTTCTGCTGGCGGCAGGCGGCGCTTTTGCCGCCAATGCCGCTTCTTCAGGGATGGATGACGGAAATCAGACGCTTACCCGTACAGAAAGCCGTCCATCGTTTACGGGACCGGAACAGACCTTCACCGGCAAGGTGAAAGTGGAGATGTTGTTTTCACCTGTCGGGGATCTGCCTGCTTCGGGTGCTTATGTGTCGTTCGACGCTGGCGCCCGTTCGGCATGGCATACGCATCCGGCGGGGCAAACCCTGATCGTTACGTCAGGTCGCGGCCTGACACAGGAATGGGGAGGGCCTGTCGTTGAGATCCGGCCGGGTGACGTGATCCGCTGCCCTGCCGGTGTCAAACACTGGCACGGTGCCGCACCGGATTCGCCGATGACGCATCTTGCCATCACGGGAGATGTGAATGGCAAGAACGTCGAATGGATGGAAAAGGTGTCGGACAGTCAATATCACGGAAAACAGGATTTGGCCGCTTCAGCCGTTGACCATTGAAAGAAAACGTTACATTTCGTCAAAAGCGCCGGTAAACATTATCGGTTAAACTACCGTTAACAGGCGGCACACACCACAAAGGCGATGTCGCCTGTTCCATTCTTCTGTTCCTGAAAGCCTGAAAAGTATGTACTTCCATTTTTTTGCTGCGCTGATCGGTATTTATGTTGCCCTGAGGCTGGTTCCTCCGCTCCACTGGAAAACGGGACTGAAGTGGGCTGCCGGTACGGGTATCGTCCTGCTGTCCCTTTACCATCTCTTTGTACGGATCTTTTTCGGGAACCTGGCTTCTCCCGAATTGCCGACATGGTTGCTCATTCTGATGGGCTGGCTGTTCAGTTCCCTTTTTTTGCTGGCCATCTTTTTCCTGCTCAGGGATTTGTTTTCCTTCGTCACCCTTCTCTGGCGAAAGGTCCGTCGCACCCGGAAACCGCCTGTTTCGCCGAACCGCATCAATGCCGTTCTGCTGGTGATGGCGGTTGTCCTGTCCGCCGTCGGGGTATGGCAGGCTGTCCGTGTGCCTGACGTCAAGGCAGTGGACATATCAGTAAAAGGATTGCCGTCCGAAATGGATGGCCTGAAAGTGGTGCAACTCAGCGATTTGCATGCAAGCCGCCTGCTGACCGGTGAACGCAACCGTGCCGTCGTCGACAAGACGAATGCCCTGAAACCGGACCTGATCCTGATTACGGGTGACCTGGGCGACGGGACTG
>JAEYIG010000138.1 GCA_023409175.1 Pseudomonadota bacterium | reverse complement strand
GTCGAGCCGGACGGAATGAAAATGGATGAGGCGGTCCGGGTCATCAACGATATCGCCGCCAGGTATGATGTGGTCGGTCTGACCGTGGCCGAATTCATGCCGAGGATCGCCATCAGGGTGAAAAGGATGCTTGGGGAATTGCCACTGCTGAACGAGAAGTGAATGCAGGAATGATGTGACCGGGATTTCGTCAGAAACAGCAAAGGCGGCAATCCGTTTTGCCGCCTTTTTCTTTTGTATCCCGGCGCTTACTGAATGAAAATCCTGGAAAGCATACCCGAACTCGCCCCGGACGATATTGTCGTGGGTATCGGAACCGGAATTGCCGTTGTAACGGATGGCCATCGGCAGGTTCTTCCGGGTGAATTTCAGGCCCAGCGGAATGGATAAATTTCTCAATGTCAGTTAAACGGGATGTTAATCCTGATATACGCAAACGGTTATATGAGAAAGGGGCCGGAGTTTCAGAACGCATACGCCAGTGAGTGTATGAGAGGTTTTCCAGGCACAGTTGCAGGTATCCGGCGAACAGGCTTCTGTCCGGAATTGGGAAAAGGGGAGTTGCCGCGCTTACTGTCCCTGCGGAACCTTGAGGAGGAGACTGCCGACCCTGATTTCCTCTCCATCTGCGACGACGACCACGTTCAGGCGGGATTGCTGTTTGATGACCAGCGGGTTCAGGTGGATGTTGACGGTCGCCCTGTAAGACTGCGAATCGGGTGAAACGCCGGAATCTTCCAGCATCTTCCTGTTTTCCGCGAACGATCTTTCGAGGAATTCCGCTGGCAATTCGTTTTGCGAGATGACGGCGTCGTCGAGCATGACAAGCACGAAGATCTGTTTGAACGGATGGCCGAAATCGGTATGGCAGGTAAGCGAGACAGCCAGTTTCGGGATCAGGGACTGTGCCGTATCCAGCGACAGTACGCTGTTGTAGACCCCGATGATGGAATGTTTGCCGCCCAGTTCATTGCGGATATCGTCTGCAAATATACAATCGAATTTTCTGTTCATGGCCGTTCGCCCATCCATTGAAAGGTTTCCACTATATCAGGGAATCGGAAACGGAATGCGGCAAAAAATGCACAGCTTGCACGATCGGCGGGTTTTTGTCGGATGGGAAGGTTTTGCGGGATTTTTTTCCGGGTGAAAGGAAAGAAATGAAGCCTGTGACCGGGATCTTGGGTCGGGAGGTCACAGGCTTTCTGAAACAGCTATAAGCCAGTCAGGGTCACGGCTTACTGGGGATTTTTCGGTATCCGCAGGAACAGGCTGCCGGCCAGTGTTTCCTTGCCGTCTGCGGTGATGAAGACGGAGACTTTCCCGTCCTGTTTGATGACGAACGGGTTCAGGTGGATGTTGGCGGTCACGCGGTACATCTGCGAGGACAGGTCGACCCCGGCGTCCTCAAGCAGTTTCTTGTTTTCACTGAACGACTGTTCGAGGAATTCCGGCGGCAATTCGTTCTGTACGATGACGGTGTCGTCCAGCAGTACCTTGATGGCAATCTGTTTGAACGGATGGTCGAAATCGGTGAAACAGTTCAGGGAAACGGCCATTTTCGGGATCATGGCGGGTGGCGCGTTCAGTGCCAGCACATGGTTGTGGATGCCGATGATCGAATGCTTGCCGCCCATTTCGGTGCGGATGTCATCTGCAAAAATACAGTCGAAATATCTTTTCATGATGGTCGTGTCCGTTAATTGAGAGAGTTCCAATATAGCCGGGTTTCCGGACGGAACCTTTTTGAAAAATCAAAAGGCAGCGTTTGCTGCCTTCTGTTTTTCAGGATTGTTGCAGGATGGCTTAAAAACGGTAATTCAGGCGTGCGGTTGCCATGACACCTTCGCGGTTACCGGCGAAGCCTTCGACACCGACGTTTAAGCGCAGATTGTCCCTGTTGGTCGGAAACCATGAGACACCCAGTTCGCCGATGACGGTGCTTCCGCCAAGGTCGATGTCTTTCATCGTGTAACCGATGATCTGGCCGCCTTCCTTGCCGTCGAATTCATATTCCCAGGCGACTCCGGCGTATGGCATGAAAGCCCCGGAGGTTTTGGCATACTTCGTCCCGATCCGGATACGGTGGGAGTCGGCGCTCTTGAAGTTGAATTCATCGCCCAGCACATTTACATTATCGCCGTTGATGTGTGTCCAGCTGTACCGCGCATAGGTATTCAGCTGCTGGTCCGGCGTGATCGCCCATTTGTAGGTTCCGGTGATGTGCGCGCCGTAATAGGTACTCGACGTGTCATCGAAACGGGCTATTTGTCCGGCGTAATAAAAATCCGTTTTCAGGTCGGTCTTGATGCGTCCGGCACGCAAGGCGGCATCTGCCGTGAAACCGTTGTTGAAATCCATTTCGCCCAGCAGGCCGACACCGTAGTAATGGGCATTGCCGTAGCCTCTGACCGTCGCCATGCCGTCCGTTTTGTGGTTTCCGCGATAATTGCCGTTTCCGGCTTCGAAGAAAGCACCGGCGGAAAGGTCTGTCGTCGTATTCAGTTTTGTTCCCAATGCGCCACCGGCCATCATGGTGAAGCTGTCCAGATGGAAATCGGGCCCGGTCTTGTAGTGGCTTTCGCCGCCCTGCATGGCGATGAAGCCCCTGTCTCCTTTCCTGGCGCTGGCGACCATGTTTTCCATGGCCTGTCCGGAAAGCAAGTCACCACCCTGTTTCAACAGGGCCAGTTCGGTAGCGCGCGCATAGAGCAGGGCACTCGATTGCGGATTGACGCTAATGCCGGCCAGTGATGCAGTCAGTTCGCCGGGACCGAAAACGGGGTCGGGATTGGTGATCCTGACGTCTTTCCAGTCATAAAGGAGTGAGATTCCCTGTGATCCACTGGCCTTGTCGCTGGCCAGAGTACCGCCCAGAGGAATGTCCGTTGACCGGATCAGGGTGACCGTATCGCCGGGTTTGATGTTATGGTTTCCCGGTGCGACATTGATCGTTTTTACGG
>JAEYIG010000110.1 GCA_023409175.1 Pseudomonadota bacterium | reverse complement strand
TGGACAATGCACTACAATCGGTACCTGAACCGATATAGAGGATTTTCTTCATGCCATCGCAAATCACCGAAAAAGACAGTCTTGATCTTGCCAAGTCCATCCTTCTGGAGCCTTTCGGACTGGATGAGCCTGCCCTGATCCAGGCTATGGGAACGATATTCAACCATCAGGTTGACTATGCCGACCTGTATTTCCAGTTCACCAAAAACGAAAGCTGGGGCCTCGAAGAGGGGATCGTCAAAACAGGCAGCTTTTCCATTGATCAGGGGGTTGGCGTCCGGGCGGTTGCCGGGGACAAGACGGCTTTTTCCTATTCAGACGACATTTCGGCGATTGCCCTGGAAGAAGCTGCCAAAGCGACCCGTACTATCGGCAGTCAGGGGGAAGGTAAAGTCAAACTGGCCTCCACGATAAAATCGGTAAGGAACCGGTCCCTTTATATTCCGCAAGACCCGTTGCAAACGATCAGTGCGGCTGAAAAGGTGGCATTGCTTGAAAAAGTGGAGAAACTGGCAAGAGCGGCTGATCCGCGCATCGTTCAGGTCATGGCGGGACTGGCTGGTGAGTTCGATGTCGTTATGGTTGCACGTAGTGATGGTGTCTTGGCGGCAGATGTCAGGCCGTTAATTCGTTTGTCTGTTACGGTAATCGCAGAACAGGGCGGACGGCGTGAAATGGGTAGCAGTGGAGGCGGTGGCCGTTACGGTTACGCTTATTTTACGGACGACCTTATCCGTCATTATGTGAACGAAGCGACCCGCTCGGCCCTGATCAATCTGGAAGCGAAGCCAGCACCGGCAGGGCCGATGACGGTTGTTCTCGGTTCGGGCTGGCCCGGAGTTTTACTTCATGAGGCGATCGGCCACGGTCTGGAAGGCGATTTCAACCGCAAGGGTTCCAGTGCCTTTTCCGGCAGGCTCGGGGAAAAAGTGGCTGCCGATGGCATCACGGTCGTCGATGACGGTTCAATCCAAAACCGGCGCGGTTCTCTGAATATGGATGACGAAGGCAATCCGACCCAAAGAACGGTATTGATCGAGAACGGTATTCTGAAAGGCTATTTGCAGGATACCCTTAACGCCCGGCTGATGAATATGGGGGTAACGGGAAATGCACGCCGTGAGTCGTTCGCCCATTTGCCGATGCCCCGGATGACGAACACTTTCATGCTGGCTGGCGACAAAAATCCTGAAGAGATCATCGCCTCGGTCAAGAACGGTTTGTATGCGGCCAATTTCGGCGGCGGCCAGGTCGATATCACCAACGGCAAGTTCGTTTTTTCCGCCAGCGAAGCGTATGTCATTGAAAATGGCAAACTGGCTTATCCGGTCAAGGGAGCGACGCTGGTGGGTAACGGGCCCGATATTTTGAAACGTGTTACGATGGTCGGTAACGATATGGAACTGGATTCCGGAGTGGGTGTCTGCGGAAAGGAAGGCCAGAGCGTTCCTGTCGGAGTCGGCCAGCCGACGCTTCGTATCGAAGATGTCACAGTCGGCGGAACGGTTTGAAAACAAAAAAAGAAAATTTTTTGTCAGACTTGAAAACTTGGTATAGAATAAATAAATAGATTAACGAAACTGCTTGCCACGAAAATATGTTCAACTTCGCTTATTTCTGGTTTTTTTACTTTAGCTATTCCAGCCCAAAGGCGGTGGAGAAGCGGCAAGCGCTCGGATAAAGAGAACAAACCACATTCTAAAAACCGCCAGGATCTGGCGGTTTTTTTGTTTTATCAAGACTGGAAAGATCATGGAAACTACAGACGATTTGAGAATTCTTGCTATGAAAGAACTGACACCTCCCTCTCACCTGATCCGTGAATTTCCTTGCGAGGAAAAGGCGGCCGAAACGGTTTCGGGTTGCAGAAACGCGATTCATCGCATTTTGCACAATCAGGACGATCGGCTTGTCGTAATTATCGGGCCCTGCTCCATACACGATCCAAAAGCGGCAATGGAATACGCTCACCGTCTGGCTGAAGAAAAAGAACGTTATGGTGACGAACTGGTCGTCGTGATGCGCGTGTATTTCGAAAAGCCACGCACGACAATCGGCTGGAAGGGCCTGATCAATGATCCTTTCATGGATCACAGCTACCGTATCAATGAAGGCTTGCATATTGCCCGCGAATTGCTGAGAGATGTCAATGAACTGGGTCTGCCTGCCGCAACGGAATACCTCGACATGATCAGCCCTCAGTACGTGGCCGACATGATCAGCTGGGGGGCAATCGGCGCAAGAACGACAGAATCGCAGGTTCACCGGGAACTGTCTTCGGGCCTGTCCTGTCCTGTCGGATTCAAGAATGGCACTGACGGCAATATCAAGATCGCCATAGATGCCATCAAGGCGGCGTCGCATCCTCACCATTTCCTTTCCGTCACGAAAGGCGGTCATACGGCCATTTTCGAAACGCAGGGGAATAAGGATTGCCATATCATTCTTCGTGGCGGTTACAAGCCGAATTACGATATTGCCAGTATCAACGATGCTGCCAAGGCGGTTGAGGCGGCAGGGCTTTCACCAAGGATCATGATCGATGCCTCCCATGGAAACAGTTCCAAGAAAGCGGAAAACCAGGTGCCGGTATCTCTGGAAGTCGGCAAGAATATCGCCAATGGGGATGACCGGATTTTCGGCCTGATGATCGAGTCGAATCTTGTCGGTGGCCGTCAGGATCACGAAGTCGGGAAGAAACTGGTGTACGGCCAATCCGTAACGGACGCCTGCATTGGTTGGGAAGACAGCAGTAAATTGCTGGGCCAACTGGCAGAAACAGTTAAACGTCGCAGGGATGTGTTGAAAAAATGATGAAGAAAAAGAATGCCGCCTGAATGAACAGGCGGCTTTTTTTTAGTCGCGGAAATTGTTGAATTCCAATGGGAGGTCACTGACTTCCTTGCGAAGCATCGCCATGGTGGATTGAAGGTCGTCCCGTTTGGCGCCTGCCACCCTGACGGCATCGCCCTGAATGCTGGCCTGGACTTTCAGCTTGCTGTCCTTGACCAGTTTGACGATCTTTTTGGCACTGTCCGACTGGATGCCGTTTTTGATGGAGACGACCTGTTTGACCTTGTCGCCGCCGATCTTCTGGACTTTTCCTTCATCCATGAAACGGATGTCGACTTTCCGTTTCGTCATTTTGTTGTTCAGGACGTCTTTCACCTGATTCAGCTGGAAGTCGGAGTCGGCAAAAACGGTCAATTCATTTTCTTTTTGTTCAACACGGGCGTCGCTGCCCCTGAAATCGAAGCGGGTGCCGATTTCCTTGTTGGTCTGGTCGACGGCGTTGCGGACTTCTACCATATTGGCTTCGGAAACTACATCAAAAGATGGCATAGCTAACCTTTCGTTTATTTTCTCGACAGAAGACGTCAATAGTCATTAAGATGATAACTGTCTATTGTATCGAACAAAATTGTGAACGGCTACCTTGGGTACCTTGACCGGTTTATAAATTCATGAAATCCATGCTATACCTGAAACGCGATTTTTCACTTCGTCCTTTTAATACATTCGGCATTGATGCGACTGCTTCTGTTTATATGGAAGTGCTTTCTGCCGATGACCTTTTGCAGGTGTATCGGGACACGGAGCTGATGTCTGTGCCAAGGCTTGTTCTCGGAGGAGGCAGCAACCTTCTTTTGACTGATCATTTCAAGGGGCTGGTTTTGCATATGCTCATGAAAGGGATCTCCATCGACGGGGAAGATGATGACGCCGTTTACGTCCGGGCATCCGCTGGGGAAAAGTGGCATGACCTGGTCATATGGACCTTGCAGAAAGGGTTGGGCGGGCTGGAAAACCTTTCATGGATTCCGGGAACGGTAGGAGCCGCTCCTGTCCAGAATATCGGGGCGTATGGCTCCGAATTGAAGGATTGTTTTTTCTCCCTGAAAGCTTTTGACTTCAGGGATGGCAAGATTGTTGAATTATCGAAGGCCGACTGCTGTTTTTCCTATCGAAACAGTATTTTCAAGACGAATCAGAGAGACCGTTACATTATTCTGGAAGTCTGTTTTGCCTTGCCAAAGGTCTGGAAACCCAACGTATCTTATGCTGAAGTGGAAAGAGAGTTGGCCAGCCGGAACATGGATAATCCGAAAGCCGGAGAAATCAGTCAGGTCATCATCGATATCCGCAAACGCAAACTGCCTGACCCGGCTGTGGCAGGCAATGCAGGCAGTTTTTTCAACAATCCCACGGTCAGTCGTGAAAAATGGCTGGAACTGAAAAAGAATTATCCGGCTATCCCCGCTTATGAACAGGCTGACGGCAGTTTCAGGCTGGCGGCAGGGTGGCTGATCGATCAATGCGGTTGGAAAGGCAAACCGTTCGGGAATGCCGGAGTTTGCGAAACACAGGCGCTTGTCCTGATCAACCGGGGGGGGGCATCCGGCAGGGAAATTGTCGAATTGTCGGAAGCGATCAAAAAGGATGTCTTCGACAAATTTGCGGTCAAGCTCGTACCTGAGCCGGTTTTTGTCTGATTACTGGTTTTCCGAGACAAATTCAGCCAGTCCGCCAGACATCAGGGTTTCGTTACTGACAATGCCTTTTTCCGTGATCAGGGCAGTAACGAGTTCAGCTGGTGTGACATCGAATGCCGGATTTCGGATTGAAACACCTTCCGGTGCCCAGTGGCAATCCCTGAAGCCTTTCACTTCATCAATGTTGCGTTCTTCGATGGGGATTTCATCGCCGG
Organism: Pseudomonadota bacterium; assembly: GCA_023409175.1. Taxonomy (GTDB): domain Bacteria; phylum Pseudomonadota; class Gammaproteobacteria; order Burkholderiales; family Burkholderiaceae_D; genus Oxalobacter. The sequence goes on along the minus strand of JAEYIG010000110.1, from coordinate 1,433 downwards.
TTGCCAAAGACAAATCGATCGTGGAAATCGGGCAGGCAACGTAAAAGGGAATATTGTGACGCTTTGCCAGTACGGCAACCATATACGTACCGATTTTGTTGGCGACGTCACCGTTGGCGGCGACCCGGTCGGTACCAACGACAACCGCGTCGATTTCTCCCCGGCTCATCAGATGTCCCGACATATTGTCGGTAATCAGGGTTACCGGGATGTTTTCCTGAACCATTTCCCATGCGGTCAATCTGGCACCTTGCAAAAAAGGTCGTGTTTCATCGGCGAAAACGGAAATGTGTTTGCCGCCTTCAACCGCTGATCGGAAAACGCCCAGTGCTGTTCCGTGTCCGGCTGTCGCCAGAGCGCCTGCATTGCAATGAGTCAAAACACGCATGCCATCCTGTAACAGATTCGCGCCGTACTCCCCCATTGCCCGATTGATCCGGATGTCTTCTTCCAGAATGCGATGGGCGGCTTGCAGGAAAATGTCGGCCAGCGATTTCACGTCCTGATCCGAATGGGCATTCCAGAGCTTGCGCATCCTGTCCAGTGCCCAAAACAGGTTGACTGCTGTCGGGCGGCTGGCAGCAAGTGCAGCAAATCCTGCCTCCATATGACGGGAAAATACGGGAAGAGTTTGTTCTTTCTGACGGATGGCTTCAAGCGCAATGCCATAAGCGGCCGCAACACCAATAGCGGGTGCGCCACGGACAACCATATCGCGTATGGCGTCGGCGACGCTTTGTGCCGAATCACAGGCAAGGTATTCAATACGATGCGGAAGGATTCGCTGGTCAATCATTTCAATGGCTTTACCGTTCCAGCGAAGCGTTTCTACCCGATTGCCCATTGTTTTATTCTCCATCAAATTCACACAACGCAAAGGTCTGACACCCGAGATTTTTCAGGCGTTCGTCACCTTTCAATTCCGGCAGATTGACCAGAAAAGCGCATTCAATCACATCGCCACCGCATTTCCTGACCAGTTTAACGGCTGCTTCTGCTGTACCTCCGGTTGCCAGCAAATCATCAATCAGCAATACCTTTTCACCCGGATTGATAGCATCGGTATGAACTTCTATGGTACTGGACCCGTATTCAAGATCGTAATCTTCAGCGATCGTCTTGGAGGGAAGTTTTCCTTTTTTACGGATCAGTACAAGACTGGCATTCAACAGGTATGCAAGTGGCGCCCCCAGAAGAAATCCCCGGGATTCAATCACGGCGATCCGGTCGATTTTCTGGCCCTTGTAGTGTTCGACCAGCTGGTCGACAGCCGATTTGAGTCCGACAGGGTTATGCAACAAGGTAGTGATGTCCCGAAACTTGACACCCTTGTGCGGGTAGTCGGGGATGGTGCGAATGAAAGAGGTTAAAGACGTCATTTCTGTTCCTTGTCCAATGCTTTATTTCTTGAAGTAATCTTTGAATTTTTCATG
>JAEYIG010000071.1 GCA_023409175.1 Pseudomonadota bacterium | reverse complement strand
AATTGCAACGAGTAATTGCTGCCGGCTGCGATCCCCGCAAAGTCATCTTTTCCGGCGTCGGAAAAACAGCTGACGAAATCAGCCTTGCATTGAAACACGATATCCTTTGCTTTAACGTGGAATCGTTTGCTGAACTGCACCGCATCAATTACGTGGCACAGGAAATGGACAAGCAGGCGAAAGTGTCCTTCCGCGTCAATCCGAATGTCGATCCCAAAACGCACCCCTACATTTCAACCGGGTTGAAAGAAAACAAATTCGGCATCCCGTACGAAGAGGCTCTTGAATGCTACAAGGCGGCCGCTTCCATGACCAACATCGAGGTGACGGGCATCGACTGCCATATCGGTTCACAATTGCTCGACGACTCTCCTCTGCTGGAAGCGCTGGACAAAATACTGCATCTGGTCGACCAGTTGTCAAAAAGCGGCATCATACTGAAGCATATCGACATCGGTGGCGGCATCGGCATTACCTATGACGATGAGAAACCCGTCGCGATATCCGACTATCTGACCCGCCTGTTTACCAGGGTCGAAAGCTGGAGAAAGGAAAAATATGCGGATCGCCCTATTACCATGATGTTCGAACCGGGGCGTTCCATTTCCGGGAATTCCGGTCTTCTTTTGACTCAGGTCCAATACCTGAAAACCAATTCGGACAAGAATTTCGCTATCATCGATGCGGCCATGAATGACCTGATGCGCCCGGCCCTTTATAAGGCATGGCACAAGGTCCTCCCAGTCACACAACGTAATGGAGAGGCCACCGAATACGATATCGTCGGCCCCGTCTGTGAATCGGGCGACTGGCTGGCGAAAGAGCGGGAACTGGTGATACAGGCCGATGACTATCTGGCCATCATGAGTGCCGGGGCATATGGCATGGTCATGGCATCCAATTACAATACCCGCGGCCGCGCTGCAGAAGTGTTGATCGATAACGGGAATGCCTATCTGATCCGTCAGAGGGAAAAACCGGAAGACCTCTTCGCACTTGAAAACGTTTTACCTTGATTATCTAAAAAAACGGGAACGTATCATGTCCAGACTTTGGCAAGCCAGATTTTACAAAACGGTCAATCATTTGCGTGATTTGCCAAAACTGGACGTTCCTGAAGTGGCATTTGTCGGCCGCTCCAATGCCGGAAAATCGTCCGCCATCAACACGATCTGCAACCAGAAAAGCCTTGCTTTCGCGTCCAGGACACCCGGAAGGACCCAGCATATCAATTACTTTTCCATCGGCGGTGCGCATGTCGGCCAGCACCGACATGACGCTATCAGGGAAAGTGAAATCGAAATGTTTCTCGTCGATCTGCCCGGCTATGGTTTTGCACAGGTCTCCGGATCAGCCAAAGAACACTGGCAGAAACTTTTGAGCGATTATCTGATTCATCGGCAACAATTGACAGGGCTGGTACTGGTAATGGACGCCAGACATCCTTTTCAGCCGCTGGACATCCAGCTTCTGGAATGGTTTGCCGCCACGGGCAAACCGGTTCATTGTCTCCTGACCAAGGCGGACAAGCTCAACCGAAGCGAGTCTGCCAAGGCATTGCGGCAAGTGGATACGATCCTGAAAAGCTATGTCGATGAACACGGCCATCCCTTTCCCTTCACGGCACAGCTCTTCTCTTCCACCAAGCGTATCGGCATTGACGAAGCGACGTCCTCCATACTCCAGCTCATGTCGGCCGATCAAGACCCGGAAGCACCTGATCCGACAGAAGAATAATTTGCCCTCTTTCAATACTTTGGTTGCATAATACTGTTTGTTTCCAAGCCTCTAGCGGTAGTACAAATGGTCAAACCTGTTTTCAATAATGTCAATCAGCAAATATCCTATTTGTATGAAGTCCTGCGCAAATCCATCCATTTGAGTTCCCTATGGATGGTGGTTTCCATCGGAATTTTTCCAAGTGTCTTGAATATCCTGCTTTTTTCTTTTCTTCTTTTCGCCATTTGTTTTATCGAATACGGCAATCACAAGAAATGGCCACTTTTCTCGGAAACGTACGGCAGGATGTTCAACCGGATACTCAGGGAACAGGAAACACAGGAAAAATTCAGGTTCAGTGGTGCGCCCTACGTTATCGCAGCGGCTCTGATGGTAACGATCCTCTTTTCAGATGTCGTTGCCATGACAGCTCTCTCCGTCATGCTCGTCGGTGATACGGCTGCAGCATTGATCGGCAGGAAATATGGAAAACGCAAGATCAACCAGAACCGGAAAAGCGTTGAGGGAAGCCTTGCCTTCTGGATTGCTTCTTTCGTCATCCTGGTCTTTTTCGGCCTCCTGTACAGCCAGCCCATCTGGTTCTATTTGTATGGCATTCTCGGGATAACCGCAGCGATGTTTGCCGAGATTTACGAAAACAGAATCCGTATCGACGACAACTTTTCAATCCCGCTTGTGATGGGATTGTTTCTGATGCTGGCCTGATGACATTGAAAACCTGTCAATCATTCGTTTCAGCCGCAATCCACTCAAGATAGGGTTGAAGACCGCCACTCATATCCACCTGCACGATTTCAGGCACATCGTACGGATGAAGCGATACAATCAGATTTTCTATTCTTGAATAGTTTTCACTGACGGTTTTGATTGTCAGGACGTATTCAGCAGCTTCCTCTATATTGCCTTCCCAACGATAAATTGACTGGACAGGAGAACCAAAGCTGACGCAAGCCGCCAGACGGGTTTCCACCAGCTTTTTCCCTATCGCCGAAGCGGCATCTTTGT
>JAEYIG010000061.1 GCA_023409175.1 Pseudomonadota bacterium | reverse complement strand
GAAGGCCGATGTGCCTGTCTGGAATTCGGACGTTGTCTATTATGATGTGATCGACAAGGCCTCCGGCAAACAGATCGGTGGTATCTATCTCGATATTTTCCCGAGAGAAGGCAAATACGGACATGCCGCCGCTTTCCCCGTTCAGGGTTCCAGTACGACCGAAAACCGTCAGCCGATTTCAGTTCTGGTCGCCAACTTCAACCGCAATGGGCTCGATCTGGATGAACTGGAGACCATGTTGCATGAATTCGGTCATGTCTTGCATGGCGTCTTGTCCAATACCCGATTTGTCGACCAGTCGGGTACCAGCGTAGAACGGGATTTCGTCGAAGCGCCTTCCCAGATGTATGAGGAATGGGCACACGATTACGATGCCTTGTCCACCTTGCCCGATTACTGCACCAATGGCTGTCCACAAGTCGACAGGGATATGCTGAAGCGCCTGAACGAATCCCGCAAGTTCGGTCAGGGCATCCTGTATTCCCGGCAGGTGCTTTACGCCAAATACGATATGGCCCTGCACGGTGGCAAGCCCGGTGATGTGATGAAAACATGGATTGACATGGAAGGCGACACGGTACAGGGATATGACCCGGGTACCCAGTTTCCCGGACAGTTCAGTCATGTCGTCAGCGGGTATTCTGCAGGCTATTACGGTTACTTGTGGTCGAAGGTTCTGGCACTCGATATGCTGTCGCGTTTTAACGGCAAACTGATGGACCCACAGGTCGGACAGTTCTATCGGAAAACGATTCTGGAAAAAGGCAGTGAATTGCCTGCCGACAGGATGGTCCGGTATTTCCTCGGGCGTTCTCCTGACAGTACGGCCTTTTACGAAGACATCAGTGGTAACGGATCGGGCAAGAAGTAATATTGCGCGGTTGCCATACCAAAGCGACCGCGTCATGTTATAAACAAAGCATGTATTCGATAAACAGGGACTGCAGACACACATGTTTTCCTATCTGATCCGTCGCCTCTGGCAGATGATACCGACCATTATCGGGGTATTGTTGCTGGTTTTCTTTCTTTTCAACTGGGTCGGTGGCGATCCGGCTTATGTGCTGGCAGGCAAAATCTCCAATCCGGAGCAGATAGCCAACATCCGGAGGCAACTGGGTATAGATGAACCCGTTTATGTGCAGTTATGGATATTCCTGAAGCAGACGGTCTGTTTTGATTTCGGAAACAGCTGGAGTACAGGCGAATCCGTTTCCAGTATTTTGCTTTCAAGACTCGGCCCTTCCCTGACACTGTTGATTCCATTGACATTCCTTGAGACGGGTCTCGCAATCGCCCTCGGGCTGGCAGTTGCCTATGTCAGAGGTTCATTGACTGACAGGATGATCATGATCGTCTGTACGGTCGGCATGTCGGTCAGCATTCTTGTTTACATTATCGTATTCCAGTATCTGCTCGCGTATAAGCTGGGATGGTTTCCCGTTCAGGGATGGGGGAATAACTGGGTTCAGGACCTTTTCCGGTATTCGTCACTGCCGATCCTGATCCTGCTCGTCGTCAGCATTGCGCCCAATTTGCGTCTGTACAGGACATTCATGCTCGATGAAATCGGCCAGGATTACGTCCGGACAGCCAGAGCGAAGGGGTTGACTGAAAAGCGGATTTTATGGGTACATGTCTTGCGTAATGCGACGATTCCCATTCTTACGTATGTCATGTCGAACCTGCCTTCCTTGCTGATTGGGGCGTTTCTCGTCGAGCGTTTCTTTTCAATTCCGGGAATCGGCCGGGAAATCATTCTGGCCGTGGAGCGTAGCGACTTTCCGGTTATCAAGGCGATTACGGTTTATGTCGCGATTGCGACCATGTTCTTCAATCTGCTGACCGATCTGCTGTACCAGAAGATTGATCCGCGCGTCCGCTTACGGTAATTGTCATGGCAAACCCGTCGATTACATCCGAAGGATTGTGGGCGCTGACCTGGAAACGTCTGAAAGCGGACCGGCTGACCATGTTTTCGCTTGGGATCGTCGTGCTCTTTCTGGGACTGCTCGTTTTCTCTGCCTCCGGTTTTGTCGCTTCTGACTGGTCGAAAGAAGTGGGTGTCCACTATGCCCCTCCCGATTTTGTCGGAGAGCAAACCAGTTACACTGCTGATGAGCTTGCCGAAACCGATGCTGTGCCGGTACGTGAAGTGCCACCTGAAAATCCGGTCGATCCACTGAAAGACATCATTCGCGATCTGAGAAAAGAGGTTTCAAAAGGGCAGCCTTCTGCTGAAACATATGGCATCGAAGACCCGCTGAAAACGGAGATGGATGAAATCCGGAACCAGCAGAGTATGGAGGAAACGGCGGTGTCCGACGATTCGGGACGGCTGAAAACCCTGCCGTTCGGAGCCGACAAATGGGGACACGACATCATCAAGAAGACGATCAAGGGATCGGAAACGTCCATTCTTGTTGGCCTGATTGCCGCTTTCGTCGCCACTGTACTGGGCACTTTTCTGGGGGCGTTTGCCGGCTATTTCGGAGGCTGGATAGATGACTTCCTGAACTGGTTTTACAACGTATTCACGTCCATCCCGTACCTGCTCCTGATTCTGGCAGTCGCAGCCGTACTTCAGAGCAAGGGAGTGCTCACTATCATCCTGATCCTTGGCCTGACGGGGTGGACTGGTGTTTTCAGGCTGGTCAGGGCCGAGTATATCAAGCATAAGGAACGCGAATACGTTCTGGCGGCAAACACGATCGGCGCGTCGAACTGGCGCAGGATGTTCGTCCATATTTTCCCCAATGTCAGCCATATTTCGCTTGTCCAGATGTCGATCCTGTCAGTCGGTTTTATCAAGTCTGAAGTGATTCTGAGTTTCCTGGGCTTCGGGGTGCCTGTCGGTGTCGTATCCTGGGGAAGCATGCTGAACGAAGCGCAGAACGAACTCATTCTCGGAAAATGGTGGCAGCTGGTTGCCGTGACTCTGGCGATGGCGATTCTGGTGACGGCACTGTCATTGTTTACCGATGGGTTGAGAGATGCGCTTGATCCGAAACTGAAACAGGGGGATTCATGAACATGCCGGAATCCGACATCCTTCTGCGCGTCGACAATCTCCGGGTGTCCTTCCGGGTCGATAAAGATACCGTTTTTGAGGCAGTCAAGGGTATTTCTTTCGATATCCCCGTTAACAAGACTGTCGCGCTGGTCGGGGAGTCCGGCAGCGGAAAATCAGTCAGTGCACTGGCCGTCATGGGCCTGCTGCCGGAAGGCAATACGATCATCGATCCGTCTTCCAATATCGTTTTTGAGGGGAACAGCCTTTTTGAAATGACTGACCGGCAAAGACGCGAATTGTGCGGCTCGAAAATATCCATGGTCTTTCAGGAGCCGATGTCCTCGCTGAATCCGGTATTTACCGTGGGATACCAGATTGGGGAGGTGCTACGGTTTCACAAGGGCATGACAGGAAAACAGGCACGTGAACGGACTGTCGAACTGCTGGAAGAAGTCGGCATTCCCGATCCCCAGACCAAGGTAGACGCTTTTCCACACCAGTTGTCCGGTGGGCAGCAGCAAAGGGTGATGATCGCCATGGCTATTGCTTGCGAGCCCCTGCTTCTCATTGCCGACGAACCGACGACAGCGCTGGACGTGACGATCCAGCGGCAGATTATCGAATTGATCCAGTCCCTGCAACAATCACACCACATGTCAGTGTTGTTTATTACCCATGATTTGCAACTGGTATCTGAAATAGCCGATGAAGTGATCGTGATGCGATATGGCGACGTCAAGGAACAGGCGCCTGCAGGCAAGATTTTCACCCATCCGTCCCATCCTTATACGAAAGCCTTGTTGTTGTGCCGCCCTCCGATGAACGAAAGGCCGTTCCATTTGCCTGTCATTGACGATGTCATGGAATCAAATGGCACTCCTCATGACGAGCTGCCCCAAAGGGTGAAAGGGTATTCAAATGACGATGTGCCCATTCTTGACGTGCGACACCTGAGCAAGAATTTTGAGATCCGGTCGGGTTTTTTCCGAAAGACCGTCTTTCAGGCCGTCAAGGACGTTTCCTTTGTCTTGCCGAGAAAGAAAACACTGGGCATTGTCGGTGAATCGGGATCGGGAAAAACGACTCTGGGGCTCACCCTGATGAGGTTGCATCATGCCAGCGGTGGAGAGGTCCTTTTCGATGGAATGGATATCCTGTCGATGCCGGAAAAGGAATTCATGCCTTACAAACGCCGGATACAGATCATTTTCCAGAATCCTTACGCTTCCCTGAATCCTCGTTTTACGGTAGGCCAGATCCTGATGGAGCCGCTTTCGATTCACCGGATCGGTTCGTCTAATGCCGGGCGCAAGGAAATGGCTTTCGAATGGCTTGAAAAAGTCGGTTTGCCACACGAAGCCTTTTATCGCTATCCGCATGAGTTTTCAGGCGGACAGCGACAGCGTATCGCCATCGCGCGCTGTCTGACCATGCAGCCTGAAGTGCTCGTTTGCGATGAATCGGTTTCAGCCCTTGACGTTTCCGTTCAGGCTCAGATACTGAACCTCTTGCAGGATCTGCAGGATGAATTCGGCCTCTCTTATCTTTTCATTTCCCATGACCTGTCTGTCGTGAAATACATGGCCGATCAGGTCATGGTGATGCAGCACGGGGAAGTGGTCGAAATGGCAGACTCGGACGAGATATACCGCAATCCCCGCCATCCTTACACGCAAGCCCTTCTGGCCGCCATTCCAAAAGACAAGTACGGTTTACTGGACAGCTGAGCCGGATTCATCCTTGACGACATACAAAGTCTGCGTTGGGAAGGCGAACTCGATTTTTTCCTCGGCAAAATGCTCGATCAGGGAGAAATTGATTTCCTGTTGTGCATTCATGGCGACGGAGTAATCCGAACTTTTCACATAATAGGCAATTTCATAATTCAGGCTGGATTGGCCGATACTGTTGAAATGGCACCGGTCCATTCTCGTGGTGGGAATCTTACTGAAAATGTCCAGAACGATCTGGTTGATGCGGTGCAGTTTTTCCGGAGGCGTATCGAATGTAACGCCAATGGAAAAAACCATGCGACGCTCCTGCATTTTCTTGAAATTGTGAATCCTGCTTTTCAGCAGGTCGGCATTCGAAATGATCAGTTCTTCACCCGAAATGCTGGTCAGGCGTGTGGTTTTCAGCCCCACATATTTGACGGTGCCGTTAAGGTCGTCAATAACGATGGTGTCGCCAACTTCAAACGGTTTGTCGATTGCAATGGAAAGGGATGCGAACAGGTCACCCAGGATGTTCTGTACCGCCAGCGCAACGGCTATACCCCCGATACCCAGACTGGCAATCAAGGCCGTGATGTTGATCCCGAGATTGCTCAGTATCAGAAGCAGGGCAATTGTCCAGATGACGAGTCTGGTGACGAAACCGATAATGTGCATGTTCATTACCTGATGTCGCGTGTTTTGCCCGAATTCAGGAGAGGCCTTGTAAGCCAGCCATGAGGAAGTTGCCTTGCTGATCCACAAACCGCACTGGAACAGGAATACGACGGCGGCCAGGTGGGCGTTGATGGTATTGACCTCATCGGGGAGGTCGAGGATGTAAACGCCACACAGTAGCGAAAAGACCAGAATGGAGATGGCACTGGTTGATTTGACGGTTTGGGCAAGGATGTCATCCCAGTAAGTCGGGGTCTTTTCGGCTTTTTTGAAAAGTCTGCCACTGATGAATTGTTTCAGGGTATAAAGAAACAGGAACACCCCCAGAATGACCAGTCCCGCTGCCATAAGGTGTTCCCATGAATTGCTGAAATAAATTGTTCTCAGGTGTTTCATCGTGTCTGACTGTCCGTTTTTTGTGTGATAAATCTAATAGACACTTTTTATGGCACCGGCAGTCTGATATAAATTCAGTTTCCTCGATTTTTTGATCCTATTTCAAGCTTATGGCTCTTTCAGCTGCGATTTTCAAAACAAATGTTCAGGTGTCCGATATGGACAGGCAACATTACTCGACCTATTCCCTCACGCTCGCACGGCACCCTTCTGAAACGGATGAGCGGATGATGGCGCGATTAATCGCGTTCATGCGCTATGCAGACGAACGTCTCGTTTTCACGAAAGGTTTGTCTGAGGCAGAGGAACCCGACTTGTGGGTGAAAGACCTGACCGGCCAGACGGAATTGTGGATTGAAGTCGGTTCGCCTGCGGTCAAACGTATTGTGACGAAAAGCAGGCAGGCCAGAAAAATCGTCCTCATCGGCTATGGACGAAATGCCGAATTATGGTGGAAGAAAAGCAAGAACGATCTGGAAAAGATCGGCAATCTTGAAGTCGTCATATTGCCGGTCGAATTGACGGATTCCATTTCACGGCAGGTCGAACGGTCGATGGAATGGCAGTGTCTGGTACAGGACGGGCAAATGAGCCTGATTGGAAAGGGCGGAAACTTTGAAGTGAACTTTGACGAGTGTACCCGTCAATCCGGAAAATGAGACACCGCCTGCCTTTCAGGAGACAGGCGTTGTCACTGAAACCTGATCAGGCCAGCAGGTTGCGCAGCCACGCAGAGAGATCCTGGACTTCCGGAAGCGACATGGTATGGCCCATGTGATAGGCATTCCAGTCGACGTTATAGCCGAGCGATTCCAGCAGTTTCAAGGTGTCTTCCGCACGCGAGAACGGGACGACGTCATCCTGTGTGCCGTGTGCGAGGAAAATCGGGGTGTTCTGGTTGACGGGATTCCTGTCGTCAGGGAAGGCATACATGAGCGGCATATAGCCCGACAGGCCGATAATGCCAGCCAGTTTTTCCGGATAGCACAAGCCGGTGTACAGGGCCATGGCACAGCCCTGTGAGAATCCGGCCAGAATGATCTTGTCTGCAGGCACGCCCCTTCTTTTTTCCTGTTCGATCAGGCCGATGATCAGGTCACGGGACTCAATGATGCCTTCGGAGTCTTCCATATCTGAATCGTCAAATCCGGCGAAAATATCGAACCATGCACGCATGGAATAACCGCCATTTGCCGTGATGTTGCGTTCCGGCGCATGTGGGAAGATAAAGCGGATCGGAGGGCATCCGGTCAGCTCGAATTCCTTTACGAGAGGAACGAAACTGGAACCGTGGTCTCCGAGACCGTGCATCCAGATAATGGAAACCTGTGGATCCGGGCCGGTATCGGTTTGGCTGTATTGCAGAAATTTGTTCATTATTTTTCCCGTCGGTTAATGTGTTGTAAAGGGGTTGTTAAAGGGCGTTAAACAAGGCTGGTATTCGATCAGTCAGGGCATTTGTTTTACGAGGCGTCT
>JAEYIG010000142.1 GCA_023409175.1 Pseudomonadota bacterium | reverse complement strand
CGGAATGGAAAAAAGGCGTGCAGATTGCGCTGCACGCCTTTTTTGGGAGGACCGTATCAAGGTTGAAGGTTTGTCGGCAGGGACGGAGAGTGTTTCCCGGCAGTCCAGTTCCTTAAAACTTGTGCGTCATTCCGAATTGAACCCCGGTAACGCTGTCCTCATCAGAACCATTGCCTCTCATATAGCTGGCCATGGCTTCCTTTTCATAATCGGTACGGGCGACCATACCGTAGAATGAAGTCCTGTCTGACACATCATAGGTATAGCCGATTGCAAAGGTTTTCAAGTCTGTTGAATCATTATTGTTCGCTGGCGACGCGGCAGATCCCGTCGTGCCGCCTTTCATGTCTTTTAACCGCACATAGTTGACCGAGGCGTTGACGCGGCCATTGCCTGTCGCGTATTCCATTCCGAGCTGGATGTTGGGCTGGTTCTGGCGCGTTTCGACAATATCGTTATTGGTTGTGATATCGGGAGTTGTCTTTCCGGTCATGAAGCCGGACACCCTGCTGGCCGTATCCCGGGATTTTTCGTAGTTCATCGAAAAACGGGCAGGTCCCAGCGCATACCCGTTGATGTCCATATTGCTTCCGGATGCTTTTTCATTTCCTGACAGCAAGGACGGGTTTTTGGAAAAATGGGCAAAAGGCGATGAACTCCTTTTTTGCGTAAAAACAGACGAGGCCGGATTCACGCCACGATCGCTTGAAGGGGTTTTGCCTCCATTCGGCAAATGGACACTCGCCATTCGGCCATCATAAAAATTGTGACCGGGCTGTTTTCCTGATTTTTTTGAGACTGGCTGTGTTTTTTTCCCGGCCGTTATCGCGGCAAAAGGCTGTTTTTTCTGCCAATGGATGTCTGCATCCTGTTTTTTCCCGGGCGTATGGGCAGATTGGCGGACTTTCGCTTTTTTCTTGACAGAAAGCGAAGGGGAATCAGATTTGTTGACGGCGGCGAAAGAGGGGAGACAAGATGCGGCGAAAAGGCCAAATACAGCCATTACCAGCCATTTTTTATCGAAATGGATGGATGGAGATGTTACGAGAAAAGACATATCATTCCTCATCGACAGGACTCCAGGTAAAGGCTCTAAAACAATGATATTTTATGATTTTTTTACTTTTCTAACCTTTATTTTTACAATTTATCACACAATGAATTCACTGGCTATCGCTTTGGGACAATTTTTTGTGATTTCCGGATATATGGACGCAGGTTAGCGGGATTTAAACCAATAAGCCGGAAATGGAATGTCTGGGAAAAAACCGGACCCGAGATGGCTTTTCGGCTTGTCCGGACATTCCATAAAAAACGTGCCCTTTTGGGCACGTGAAAATTGACAACAATGTTTTTTTTGTTTTAGGGCTGGCAATGGATGGGATGAAAGGATTCCCCGGATCAGAATTTATGGGTAATGCCGACCTGAATCCCTGTCACACTGTCGTTTTTGTCGCTGCCGCGATAGAAATCGGCGACTTGTCCATCTTCGAAATCCGACCATGCAACCATCCCGTATAGGGTTGTCCGTTTTGACAGCTTGTGTTCATATCCCAGCGAGTATTTTTTGATGTCCTTGCTGCCGTTCCACTGGCTTGAATGGTCGATATCCATATAGCTGAAGGAGGCATTTATCCTGCCTGCGCCCATCTGGTAAACGAGACCCAGAATCCAGTTATCCTGGGACGAACGTTTTCCGGATTTGATCGACCCCAGTTTCCAGCCCTTGTCGTGCGTTTTTTCGTAACCCAAAGAGATTTTTGCCGGTCCGATGGACCAGGCTCCGCCAAGGTTCCAGACGGAAGAATCGTTCGAGTCAGCCAGACGGCTCCAGTTCGCCAATGCAGAAACGGGCCCGTTATCGTATTTGACTGATGCGGCATATCCGTCATTGTCTGCACCCGTGTTTTTCATCGGGATGTCGCTGCTGGCGATGCTGTCGCTGTTGGTGTTCTTTCCAAGGGTGTATGTTGCACCCAGCTTGAAACCGGACAGGTTCGGGCTGTCATAACGGATGGTATTTGAGAGACGTGTCGAACGTTGGGAAGAAAGCAGCATGCTGCCGACACCGAACTGGTTGAACGGGTCGAGTGTACGGAAGGTTTCCGTCGGCAGTTCATTCAGGCGACCAAAGCGGACTGCGCCGAACGGGCTGGAAATGCCCAGGTTGGACGCGCCCTCCCAATCGACGCCACTGATGGTGCCATCGTTCAGGTTAAAACGTTTTTCCAGCTGGAAAGTGGCCTTGTAACCGCTTCCAAGGTCTTCCGATCCCCTGAAACCGATTCGGTTATTGATGTTTTCACCCATTTTCACGTCTGAACCGGTCTCCTTGATAAAGCCGGTATCGACAATGCCGTAAATGGTGACGTTGCTCTGGGCATATGCCAGTCCTGACAACGAACCGACCAAAGCCAGCGCAAGAAGGTTTTTCTTCATTGTTACTCCATAAATTGACTGGGGATTTGAAAATCCCTCTATTGGTGAATTGGAAAAATGTCACGCGACATTTTGTATGGCGGCGCATATCGTTATTACAAAAAAGAATAGCGATGCGCTATTCCGAATAGTAATAGCGGTTTAGGTGATTTGGGTGGTTTTTTTGCATCATCTGTCACTTCATGAGGTTTTTTGCCGGAAAAAAAGAAAATTTTCTTTTGATTGCAGAGGGTTTCCGCTGAATGGGCCTTACGGAAACGACTGAATAAACGAAACGGGAGGCAAAAATGAGAAAGGCGGATGGCATTTTTGCACATCCGTGAAGGTCTTTTGAGGACTTTTCGCTGGTTGCAGGCAGGAAACTTCGAGAGGCAGATTTGAAAAAGGTTTTCAGACGTCGTCGTGACGGACGTCTCGGGCAGGGGGGTTCTGTTTCGGGGAAGGTGCCAGATGGATCTTGATTTCTTTCGTTTTTTCCACGCTGGAGCGGCCTGAAAAGGCAATGTAACGTGTGCGGGCGTCTCGGGCGGTAGCAGGAGGCATACCCTTCTGGCGGCAATGACAGGCCGCGTCCGTTGCAGCCTGCATTTCTTCTTTCAGCCTTTCCTGGGAGCGGATGGGGATGATGTTGACGAAGAAGGACACGAACACGCCGATCAGGGTGTCAAGCATGCGGTTTAAGGCAAAGCCGGAAATGGTCGCGTCCGTTCCGTGAGTGACGGTGACGCTCAGGAAGGCAATGCAGGTAATGTTCGTCAGCGCGTTTTTGCGCATGAAATCAATCAGGTATTTGAATGGCGCAATCGCGAAAGGATGCTTTTCCTGTTCGGCAACGGCGATTTTGAAATGGTGCGGCTTTTTGACGATCTCGGCGAGATACATCAGCGGGATGATACAGAAAGAGATCAGGAGATAGGCCAGAACCGGCTGTGATTCGAGGTCGATGCCACGGATCAGGAAAAGCACGAACATGCCAGTGAAACCGCCGATCAGGGTACCGATTGTCCTGTTCAACCCGATACGGAACGTGCTCTTGATTTCGGGCTGCAAGCAAATGACGGCCGCGATGGCCGAATAAAACGGCGCACCGGTCCCGATGTCAAAAAACAGATAGATCAGGCAGCAGATAAAGACGGATATCGCTGCCTTGATGATGACGATTCCCATATCAAGTTGATATTAAAGATAGTTTTTATATCTTAGCCAAAAGATTTGCCAAACTTCTTGACCTATGTTTTTGTTTCGTGAAATTGATGGGGGATTTTGTGTTCTTTATGCCCTGCAAAGGAGAAAGACAGGGGCGCGGCGTCCGAAAAGGCCTGTAAGAAGGGGTCATTCGATGTGTTCTGTGTCGCGTTCGCCTGTTTTCACTTCCGCACCCATTGGAATGAAGTTCACGAAGAAGGAAACGAACACGCCGATCAGGGTGTCGAGCATGCGGTTGAAGGCAAAACCCGTAATGCTGCTGTCGGCGCCGTGGGTGATGGTGACGCTCAGGAAGGCGACGCAGGTGATGTTGGTCAGGGCGCTTTTGCGCATGAACTCGGCGAAAAAGATAAGGGGTGCGATGGAACAGAGACTGTTGTCCCTGAATTTGTCCAGGATGTCGGAAAAGGGTTTTCTCTTGAAGGCCTCGGCCAGGAACATCAGGGGAATGATACAGAGGGAGATCAGGAAGTTTTTGAGTGTCGGGAAGGAAAAGAGGGAAAATTCCCGGAGGATAAACAGGATTCCCATTCCCGTAAAACCGCCGATCAGGGTTCCGATCGTCCGGTTCATGCCGATCCGGAACGTGCTTTTTATTTCCGGCTGGAGACAGATGATGGCTGCGATGCCCGAATAAAAGGGAACGCCCGTGCCGATATCGAAAAACTCGTAAATCAGGCAGCAGATGAAAACGGACAACGCCGCTTTGATAATCAATTTTCCCATGGGACCGGAATAGCTGTTTTCAGTGAAGTCATTCTTTCCGGGAAGGAAGTTTACCAGTCCGGGACAGATTGTTCCATGTAGAAAAATCGAATAGTTGGGTATGGATTAAGGATATTTGGGTTGTTGGTTCACTTTCCGGTGTTCGCTCACCTTGGCGAACAGGCCTTCTAAGCCACCTACACGGTGGTTCACGCGCTAATGGCTTCAAATATAAGGAGCAATACCTTCTAAGCCACCTACACGGTGGTTCACTAAACGATGCACTGGCAATTTCCTGTCAACGTCTTCTAAGCCACCTACACGGTGGTTCACCGTCTCGTTTGGGATAATTGGCAGAAATTCATCTTCTAAGCCACCTACACGGTGGTTCACAGAACTCGGTTCTGTCCGGTATGTCCCGGGTCCTTCTAAGCCACCTACACGGTGGTTCACCGCGCTTGCTCGCCAGAAAAGTCTGTTATTGACTTCTAAGCCACCTACACGGTGGATCACTCGTAAGTTATTGATTTTATGGGGTGGACGATCTTCTAAGCCACCTACACGGTGGATCACAACTGGACGTCAACGATCTGCAGAATCGAATTCTTCTAAGCCACCTACACGGTGGATCACTAGACAAATTAGTTGGTAACTATTTGTTTATTCACTATTTTAGACGAATTGGGCCATGTTGACCTTCGTTTTTTACCGAATTTTCAACTCGTTGTTTTTAAAGCGATTTTTAATGATATGTTTTTTTGAAGCTCAGGAAAGATCCAGGTGATGTGAAGGGGATTTTGCCTGTTTGAAAAAATGGCCAGGACAGTGTGGCAGGTTTCAGGCTGTTTCAATGTCAAAGCAACTGATCCATGACATCATGGATCTTGTCCTGATCCAGCGGTTTGGCGATGTGGGCGGTCATGCCTGCCCGGGTGGATTTGGCGACGTCTTCGATGAACGCGTTGGCGGTCAGGGCGACGATGGGCAGTTTGTCCGTGTCGGGCCTTTGAAGGTCACGGATGGCTCGGGTGGCTTCGTGGCCATTCATGACGGGCATCTGGATGTCCATGAAGACGATGTCGTAATGGCTTTCCGGTGCCTGGCGTATTTTTTCGAGGGCGACCTGGCCGTTTTCTGCCGTGTCGACGTCGATTCCGGTCAGTTTCAGGAATTCGACGGCAATTTCCATGTTCAGCTCGTTGTCTTCAACCAGCAGCGCGCGTTTTCCGGTAAAGGTCCGTTTGCCGCGTGTGGCATGAAAGGCCGGTTTTGTTTCGATCTTGCCTTCCATGATCCTGAAAGGGATGCTGACAGTGAAAGTCGTCCCTTTGCCGGGTTCGCTTTCAAGCTGGATGTCGCCGTTCATGAGCTGGACAAGGTTCCGGGTGATGGTCAGTCCCAATCCCGTTCCCTGTATCTTGTTGATGCGTGTGTCGTTGCCGCGCTCGAATGGCTCGAAGATGCGGGACTGGATGTCCTTGCTCATGCCGTAACCGTTGTCGGCCACCCGGATTTCGATGTTGGCGTAACCGGGAGGTGCTCCGGTCTTGTCGCGGATGTTCAGTGTGATTTCCCCTTTGGAAGCCGTATATTTTACGGCATTGGAAAGCAGGTTCTGAAGTATCTGCTGGAGGTGCGGTGCGTCACCGATCACGTTTTTATGGACGAGCCTGTCCGTGTTAATGGTGAACCGGTGCTGTTTTTGCGCGATGAAAGGCCCGATCATTTCACGGGCGATGCCGATTACGCTTTCAAAGTCGAACGCTTCTTCCGTCAGGGTCAGGTTACCGCTTTCGATCCGGGACATGTCCAGGATTTCATTGACCAGCGTCAGCAGATGGCTGGATGATACCGATATCGACTCAAGGCATTTTTTGACACGGTCGCCATCGCCGATATGGCGGCCTGCCATATGGTTCATGCCCAGGATGACGTTCAAGGGTGTCCGGATGTCGTGCGACATGCAGGACAGGAAATGCGTTTTCGCGGCATTGGCCTTGTTGGCGGCGTCGCAGGCGTCTTTCAGTGCCTGCTGTTCGA
>JAEYIG010000111.1 GCA_023409175.1 Pseudomonadota bacterium | reverse complement strand
CCGGATTCAAGATCGCCCGCCATGCGCTGGAACGGGCACTGGAAGGTTCCGGCCAGGGCAGTGTTCCCGCCGGAACCATCACGTTCGCCCCCATGGACAGTTTGCGCAACCTGCCTTTCGACCATATTTATGCCATCGGGCTCGATGACGGCGTTTTTCCGGCCGACCGGCACCCGGACGAATTCGACCTTATCCAGCTGGCGCCGAAAAAGAGCGACAGGCTGCAGCGGGAATCGGACAGGAACGTTTTCCTCGACCTGATCCTGTCTGCCCGGAAGAGCCTTTACCTGAGCTATTCCGGCCGGAACATCCGCGACAATTCGGGACGCCCTCCCTCGATACTGGTCGCTGAACTGAAAAAGTCGCTGAAACCTGCGCTTGCCGCGTCAAACGATCCCATCGACCTTCTGGAAGCGGAACGGATGCTGGTCGTCGAACATCCGCTTCAGGCTTTTTCTGCCGATTATTTCAATGGCGAAAGCGACAGCCGCCTGGTGAGTTTCAGGACAGACCTTTGCGAGGCGCTCAGGATACGGCAGGAAAAACGCAAGGCAATGCGGGAGGAAATACTGGAGGAAAACGGTTCCGCCGGTATGCCTGACATGGCCATAATGGAAAATGGGGATGACGGCGATGCCCCTGCTTTAAACGCGTTGCCTTTCTTTACCGCTCCCCTTCCGTCACCGGAACCGGAATGGCGCGATGTCAGCCTTGACCAGCTGATCCGTTTTTTCAGCCATCCCGGCCGTTATCTCCTGCGGCAAAGGCTGGGGCTACAGTTTCCGCAAAGGGAGGAAGAATTGCCTTCCTCGGAACCGTTCACGGTCGACCGGCAAAGCCGGAGACAGCTTGCCGACAGGTTGCTGCCGCTTTTCCTTGAAGGGACAGATGGACAGTCCATCCGGCTGGCGGCACAGGCAGGAAACGAATTCCCTCCGGGACAAATGGGCAAAAACTGGCTGGAACAGGAACTGATGGAGCTGGATGCGTTCGCTTCGAAGGCAAAGGCCGATTTGCAGGCCGGGCTGGCCGGCCCGGTGACGGCAAGTCTTGTATTTTCGGTCGGGGGCGAAGAATGGCGGCTGTCAGGGGCGCTTGTGAACGTGAGGAAAAACGGCCTTGTCCGGGTGCGATACGACAATGGCAGCGCATGGGATTACCTTGCCGGATGGATCGAACACCTGTTTTTGAATGCAGTCAGGCCGGAGGGTATCACGCCGCATTCGGTGTGGCATTACCGCAATGAAAGCCTCCGGCTTTCAGCCTGTGACGGGGCTCGGGAACGGCTCGGCGAACTGCTCGGAATCTACAGGATGGGCCTGACGGAGCCCGTGCACTTCTTCCCGCGTTCCTCATGGGAATTCGTGGCCGGTGACGGGAACATGAACAAGGCGAAAGGCCAATGGGCCCATGCCCGGAACACCAGTGGCGGGGAACATGCCGAACGTTATACGCAGCTGGCGATGCGCGGCGTGGACAATCCGCTGGACGAGACTTTCATCGAACTGTCAAAACGGGTATTCCAACCCTTATATGACCATCTTGCAGGTGAGACATGACAGGTTTTCCTCAAGAATTCGACGTATTCACCTGTCCCCTTCAGGGCCGTGTCCTTGTCGAGGCTTCTGCCGGTACGGGCAAGACCTGGAATATCGGCGGGCTGTACCTGCGCCTGTTGCTGGAAAAACGGCTGGAAGTGAAGCAGATCCTTGTCGTCACGTTCACCCGGGCGGCAACGGGAGAATTGCGCGACCGTATCCGCAAACGGATCGAAAAGGCGCTTTCCTACCTGAACGGCACCGACAGCCTCGAAGACGACCCTTTCCTGCTGGAGCTGATCGGCAGGCAGCTTCTTGAAGGCGTGACGGAAACGGAACTGCAAAACCGTCTGCAACTGGCCTTCGAGTCTTTCGATCAGGCGGCGATATTCACGATCCACAGCTTTTGCCAGCGGGCACTGGCGACAACGGCCTTTTCCTCGGGACAGGCGTTTTCCGTCAAGGCGGAAACCGATGACGGGGAAATGGTTCTGGAAGCCGTTCAGGATTTCTGGCGGCGTCATATCGCTGACGGAAACCTCTCCCCCGCTTTTTCGGCATGGCTGGAAAAACAGCGGATAACGCCTGAAAAACTGGTCCTGCTCCTGCGCAGGCATTTGAAAAAACCGCTCGCCGAGGTGAGATGGCCGGATGCCGTCACGGCTTTCGACAATCCCGATGCAGCGGACCTTGTCATGGCGTTTGACGAGGCCAGAGCCTGCTGGGAATCGACCCGGGAAGAAGTGTTCGCGCTTCTGACGGCATCTTCAGCCGACCTTCACCAGCAACGTTACAAGGCGTCCGCCATTGAAAGCGCGTTCGGGGCATTCGACAGGCTGTTTGCGACGGGCGACCCGCTGGCGATGATCGACAACGTGGGCAAAACGGAACTGCTGACCCGCTCGAGACTCTCCGCCTCAACGAAGAAAGACCGGCGTGCCCCGGAACATCTTTTCTTTGGCCTGGCAGAAACCCTGATCGTCAAATGCCAGCAGACTGAGTCAAATCTTTCAATGGCCTGGCTTCGGTTGTTAAAGCGGTTTCTTGAGGAAACCGTTGCGTTGCTGAAGGCCAGGAAACGGGAAAGGCGTGTCGTCGCTTTCGACGATATGCTGACTGATTTGTATGCCGCCCTGCACAATCCGGAATTCCCATGGCTTGCCGACGTGCTTCGTCAGCAATACCCTGCCGCACTGATTGACGAGTTCCAGGATACCGACCCGCTGCAATACGCCATTTTCCGTTCGGTTTACGGTGAATCGGATTTGCCGGTTTTCATGGTAGGCGATCCCAAGCAGGCCATTTACAGTTTCCGCAATGCCGACCTGCATACCTATTTCGCTGCAGCAGCCGAGGCCAGCCATCGCTATACCCTCCCGGAAAACCACCGTTCGACGGCCAGCCTGACCGATGCCTGCAATACGCTCTTTTCCTCAAATCCAGGGGCATTTTTGCAGGATGGCCTCGGCTTCCTGCCTGTCAGGAGTGCCGTACGGGAACAGCCTGTCCTGCTCGACCTGACGGAAAACGGCACAGCGTCCAGCCTGACTGTGTGGCGCCTGCCTGATGAAAATGGGGAGTGGATCGAACGCAGAGAGGCAAAAGAACGCTCGGTCGAGGCAACGGCTGATGAAATTGCACGTCTTTTGAATGCCGGTGCCGAAGGGAAACTGACGATAGGCGACAGGCCTGTCTGCGCCGGGGACATAGCGGTACTGGTACGCAGCCATCGGGAAGCGGCCATGGTGGGCGCTGCCCTGTCCCGAAGGGGAATCGGCAGTGTTTCGCTGTCGCACGAGAGTGTTTTCGGATCAGGGGAAGCACGGGAGCTGGAGACCATTCTGGCAGCCATCCTGACACCGGGGAACGAATCGCTTCTGAAAGCCGCCCTGTCGACGGAAATGCTGGGGCTGGACGCTGCGGCCATTGCGGCGATTTCCAGCGACGAGGCGTGTCTGTCCGGCTGGCTCGAACGCTTCGGGCAATACCGGACAAGCTGGATGTCGGATGGCATCGGCGTCGCCCTTCGCTGGCTGATGGAACGGGAAGGCATTGTTCTGCGCCTGCTGGCGTTGCCCGATGGCGAACGGCGCATGACGAACCTGATGCATCTGGCAGAATTGCTCAACCGCGAAAGTGAAAACGACGATGCCCCGGATGCCCTCCTCCGTTTCCTGGCTGAAAAACGGGAGAACGACAGGCCGGGCGAAGAGGAAGAACTGCGTCTCGAGACCGACCGCAATCTGGTGCAGATCATGACGGTTCACCGTTCCAAGGGACTGGAGTTCGCGTTCGTTTTCTGTCCACTGCTCTGGGATGGTTATGCACGGCGAGTCCCGAATGCACTGGATGGCATCGAATATCACGAGAACGGACAACTCGTCATTGATTATCGCGAAGTCGATGACGCGACAGCGCAGGCGGCCAGAACCGCAGAGGCCATCGAAATGGCAGCCGAAAGCCTGCGCCTGATCTACGTTGCGCTGACGCGTGCGGTTTACCGCTGTTACCTGGTCGCGGGCTGCTATGCCCGTTCGACTGAAAGGCTGAAGACGGCACAATCCCAGCGAAGCCTGTTGAACTGGCTGGTTGCAGGAAACGGTTCGACTCCCGAACAATGGCTCATGCCGGAAGGCCGGAAAAAGGAAGAGGATATTGCCGCCGGACTTGAAACCATCGGGGCGGCCTGGCAATCGCTGGCGTCCCGCTGTGACGGTATCCATTTGTCCGGTCTGCCGGAAAACCGCAACCTGACGCTGACTGAAACAAAAGCCGGCATCCAAACGCTTTCGGCAAGGACGTTTGGCGGCATGATCCGTCCCCGCTGGCGCATGAACAGTTTCAGCGGCCTGATGCGCAATGCCCTTTTTTCGGCTGAATCGGGCGACCATGACGAATATGTGGAACCGGTTCTGGCGGATGATGTGTTGCCGGAAGTGTCAGGTGAGGCCTCCGCTCCTGAACCGGACGACATTCTCCTCTTTCCGAAAGGGACTTTTGCGGGAAGTTGCCTGCATGCGATGTTCGAGAAGGCCGACTTTACCGATCCCGAAAGCCGGGCCGACGCCATTGAAACCGCCCTTGCTCAATTTCCGCAACCCGTGGAAGCCATCATTGACGGGGAAGGAAACAGCTTCGTGCCCGATTTGAAGGCCATGGCCCTGAAGATGATGGAAAACGTGCTTGCCACGCCATTGCATGATGGCATTGTCCTCTCGTCGGTCGGTAATGACAGACGCCTGACGGAGTTGCCTTTCTGCCTGTCGGAAGCGTTTGTTTCCGCCGGTAGCCTGAATGCCCTGTTCAGGCAATCCGGTTACCCCGTTCCGGAGCTCTCTTTCAATGACATGAACGCATTCTTGAACGGCTTCATTGATCTGGTGTTCGAACATGACGGCCGTTATTACATCCTTGACTGGAAATCGAATCACCTCGGCAACCGTCCCGGGGATTATGCTGCCGCTCCCGTCAGTGCGGCGATGGCGGAACATGGATACCACTGGCAGTACCTGCTTT
This sequence comes from Pseudomonadota bacterium, assembly GCA_023409175.1. Lineage (GTDB taxonomy): Bacteria > Pseudomonadota > Gammaproteobacteria > Burkholderiales > Burkholderiaceae_D > Oxalobacter. The sequence continues at coordinate 1,758 of JAEYIG010000111.1, read as the reverse complement.
ACACGGTTGCCCTGCACCGTTTCCTGTCCCTGAGGCTGCCGGGCTACGATTACGACACGCACGTCGGCGGCGCATTGTACCTGTTCATCAGGGGTGTGCGCCCGGACTGGACGAACGGTGACGGAACGCCGTCAGGGGTCTTTTTCGACAGGCCTGACCGGGCTGTCATCGAAGCGATTGACGCCCTGCTCAAACAGGGAACGGCCGTAAACGGGGAGAAAGGTCGATGAAAAAACCGTTTTTGTCCGAACCGCCGGAACAGTCCCTTGCGCGGGCTTTCGCCGACCATGTCCTTTCCTGGGCGCGTGAGGCGGGCAATATCAATGCCCTGACTGCCGACATCCTGAAGGAATCGGCATGGCGCGTCAGCATGGCGGTCTCTTCAGGCGATTCCTGCCTGTTGCTGGACACTATGCGCGAAGGCCGCAAGGACTGGGACACGGATACTGTCCGGGAAAAACTCCTTGGTTCGAAAGTGGTGTCAACGCCTGACTCGCCCGGCAATTCGCCGCTGGTTCTCGATGAAGGCAACCGGCTTTACCTGCACCGATACTTCGACTATGAAAAAACGCTGGCCCAATGCCTGCTGAAACGAAGCTCCCCCCGCGCAATCGACGCAAAAACGCTGCGTCCCCTGCTCGATTCGCTTTTTCCTCATGCCAAAGGCGAAAAATCCACAGACTGGCAAAAAATGGCGGCAGCCCTTGCCCTCATGCAATCCCTGCTTATTATCAGCGGTGGCCCGGGAACAGGCAAAACGACGACGGTCGCCAGCCTTCTGGCCTGCATTCTGGAAACCGATCCGGACAACCGGATCATCCTGGCGGCACCCACCGGGAAAGCGGCCAAACGGATGCTCGATTCCATTTCAGAACGGATCGGCCTGTTCCCGCTGCACATGCAACACGCCATCCCGAAAGAAGCCTTTACCATCCATCGCCTGCTGGGCATGTCGTCCGACCTGGCGCATGTCCGCTTTCACGCGGGCAATCCCCTCCCCGCGGATACGCTGATTGTCGATGAGGCGTCCATGCTTGATCTCGCCATGGCGTCGAAACTGTTTGCGGCTTTACCTGACGATGCCAGGGTGATCCTGTTAGGCGACAAGGACCAGTTGGCTGCCGTTGAGGCAGGGTCCGTCTTTTCGGAACTCTCTTCTTCTTTTACCCTTTCGGCCCGATGCCGACAGGATCTTCTGGCGTTGACGGGACACAGGATCAGCCAAAGCGAATTGCCCACCCCTGACGAAAATGAAAACGACGCTTCCTTGCAGGACTGCGTTGTCTGGCTGATGAAGAATTACCGTTTTTCTGAAGAATCCGGTATCGGCAGGCTCGCAACGGATATCCGGGACAGGCAAATTGAAGAAGCGCTCGGTTTCCTCCGCTCCGGAACCGATCCTCTCGTCCAGTGGCTCGATATGGATGATGCGGCAGTCGTTTCCGGTTTCGAAAAGACAGTATTGGATCAGTTTGACAATTATTCTGATGCCGTCAAAACGGATCCTTATAATGTCAGGCTGGTTTTCGACATTTTCAACCGTTCCCGTATCCTATGTGCCGTGCGTGAAGGGACATTTGGAGTGAATGCCGTCAACAGGCTATTGTCAAATGCGATGTCACCCATGCAATCGGGCAAATCCGGCCGTTCCGGCTGGTTTATCGGGCAGCCGGTCATGGTCAAGAAAAACGACTATGTCCTGAAACTGTTCAATGGGGATGTCGGCATTGTGTTGCCTGATGCGGCAGGAAACCCGGC
>JAEYIG010000101.1 GCA_023409175.1 Pseudomonadota bacterium | reverse complement strand
TCAGGATACCGTCGCAACCCAGTTCCATCGCAATAGCGGCATCCGAAGCCGTACCGACACCGGCATCGACAATGACCGGCACTTTCGACTGTTCGATGATCAACGACAGGTTCCAGGGATTCAGGATACCCATACCTGAACCGATCAGGGATGCCAGAGGCATGATGGCAGCACAGCCGATGTCTTCCAGCATTTTTGCCTGTATCGGATCATCGCTGCAATACACCATGACGTCGAAACCGTCTTTCACCAGAATTTCTGCCGCTTTCAGTGTTTCCGGCATATTCGGGAACAGGGTTTTTTCATCCCCAAGCACTTCCAGCTTGACCAGCTTGTGGCCGTTCAATAGTTCACGCGCCAATTGAAGGGTATAGACGGCATCTTCCGCCTTATAGCATCCTGCGGTATTGGGCAAGATGGTGTATTTGCTTGGCGGAACGGCATCCAGCAAACTCGGCGCATTCGGGTCCTGACCAATATTTACCCGACGGATCGCGACAGTAATAATGTTGGCACCACTGGCTTCAGTCGCTTCGCGAGTCTGGTCCAGATCGCGGTATTTTCCGCTACCGACCAAAAGACGTGAACTGTATGTTTTACCTGCAATTGTAAGCCCCTGATCCTGCTTGTTCATTGTTCTTCCTTTTTCGGTTTCAATAATCCGGCAAAGCTCCGGAGAGCCTTGCCGTTCCTCATGATCGCGCAGACCGACCGCTCAGCCCCCACCAATCGCACGCACAACTTCCACCTGATCAGCAGGCTGAAGAATGTAATGCATCCAGGTTTTGCGTGCCATGATTTTCCGGTTGACGGCAACGGCTATTGCCAGATTCGGAAGTTGCAGGGAATCAATAAGCTGCTCCAGATTCCATCCATCCTCAATCTGGCAAGGATCTCCATTCAGAATGATTTCCATACTCATACCATTATTGCTTGTGATAGATTTCAGAACCCGTCTTGACGAACTCGACGGAACGTTCTTCCATGCCTTCTTTCAATGCTGCCACTTCGGAAATGCCTTTCTTGGCAGCGTAATCCCGGACTTCCTGCGTAATCTTCATCGAGCAGAATTTCGGGCCACACATGGAGCAGAAATGGGCAACCTTGGCAGAATCCTTCGGCAGGGTGTCATCATGGAACTGACGTGCACGATCCGGATCGAGACCGATATTGAACTGGTCTTCCCAACGGAACTCGAAACGGGCCTTGGACATGGCGTTGTCGCGAATCTGTGCGCCCGGATGGCCTTTTGCCAGATCGGCGGCGTGGGCAGCCAGTTTGTAAACAATGATACCTTCCTTGACGTCGTCCTTGTTCGGCAGGCCAAGATGTTCCTTCGGCGTGACGTAGCACAGCATCGCGGTACCGAACCAGCCGATCATACCCGCACCCATCGCGGAAGTGATGTGGTCGTAACCCGGAGCGATATCGGTCACCAATGGCCCAAGCGTATAGAAAGGTGCTTCGTGGCACTGTTCCAGCTGAAGATCCATGTTTTCCTTGATCATGTGCATCGGAACGTGACCCGGGCCTTCGATCAGGACCTGAACGCCGTGTTTCCACGCGATTTCAGTCAGCTCACCCAGCACCTTCAATTCACCCAGCTGGGCTTCGTCGTTGGCATCATAGATGGAACCCGGACGCAAACCGTCACCCAGAGAAATGGCAACGTCATACTGTGCCAGAATTTCACAGATTTCCTCAAAGTGGGTATACAGGAAACTTTCGGTATGATGGGCCAGACACCACTTGGCGATAATGGAACCGCCGCGGGAAACGATGCCGGTCATGCGATTGGCCGTCATTGGAACATGACGCAGCAGGAGGCCTGCATGAATCGTGAAGTAATCGACGCCCTGTTCAGCCTGTTCGATCAGGGTATCCTTGTAAACTTCCCAGGTCAGATCTTCAGCAATGCCATCGACTTTTTCCAGAGCCTGATACATCGGAACGGTACCGATCGGTACAGGAGAGTTGCGGACGATCCATTCACGGGTTTCGTGAATGTGCTTGCCGGTAGACAGATCCATGACGTTGTCACCACCCCAGCGGATCGCCCAGGTCATTTTCTCGACTTCCTCGGAAATACCGGAAGAAAGGGCCGAGTTACCGATATTGGCATTGATCTTGACGAGGAAGTTACGGCCGATGATCATCGGTTCCACTTCAGGGTGGTTGATGTTGGCAGGAATGATAGCCCGGCCGCGTGCGATTTCATCCCGGACGAATTCCGGCGTGATTTCGGAAGGAATAGCCGCGCCAAAAGACTGGCCAGGATGCTGTCTCATCATCAGGGCAGCCATTTTTTCACCGGTCGGACCAGCCGCTTTCAGGCTTTCCATGTATTCCTGACGGCGCATGTTTTCACGGATGGCGACGTATTCCATTTCCGGCGTGATGATGCCGCGTTTGGCGTAATCCATCTGCGTGATCTTTGCGCCTTTTTTGGCACGACGAGGTTTGCGGGTCAGGTTGAAACGCAGTTCATCCAGACTCGGATCGGCAAGACGCTCACGACCGTAAGCGGAGGTTGGACCGTCCAGTTCTTCCGTATCACCCCGTTCTTCAATCCATTTCGAGCGGATGGCAGGCAAACCGGAACGGATATCGATCTTGGCATCAGGGTCAGTATATGGACCTGAGGTATCGTAAACATAAATCGGAGGATTTTTTTCCGAGCCGAACATGACCGGCGTATCGGAAAGGGTGATTTCCCGCATTGGAACCCGAATATCGGGACGCGAACCCTGTACATAGACTTTTCGCGAATTCGGAAATGGTTGGACCGCTGCTTCATCTACTTTTGCAGTAGCGGACAAGAATTTTGGATTGGCGCTCATATCGATTCCTTAAACATTTAACACTAACCCAGCTCAGGAATCTTATGAGGCGCAGGCGGAATCACCGCGTGCACATTTTTCGCTTCCCTTCGCTGGCATTACCCAGATCAGGTTCAGAGGGTGTATCTCGCCCGGCCTTTCGGCCAGAACCCCTAGCATTCTGATGAATTTTACTACATTTGGACAATTATAACGTCATCTTTCGAGTTCGTCGCTGTCGTCGTCTATTATAATAATGGCTTTATCGAATTTTAGCAAAACATAATCAGATCATGGAATTAGCCAAGTCGTTCGAACCTTCAGAAATTGAAAAACACTGGAGAGAAATCTGGGAAAAATGCGGATACTTCCGCGCATCTTTAGATGAAAACAAACCTTCCTTTGCCATCCAGCTCCCTCCTCCAAACGTGACGGGCACCCTGCATATGGGACACGCCTTCAATCAGACGATTATGGATGGACTGGTGCGTTATCACCGTATGCGCGGTTACAATACGGCATGGATTCCCGGCACCGACCACGCCGGCATCGCCACGCAGATCGTCGTAGAGCGCCAACTGGATGCGCAGAAAATTTCACGTCACGATCTCGGCCGCGAAAAATTCCTTGAAAAAGTCTGGGAATGGAAAGAAAAATCCGGTTCGACCATTACCGGCCAGATGCGCCACATGGGGACTTCTCCCGACTGGGAACGCGAATATTTCACGATGGATGAAACCCGTTCGAAAGTCGTTGCCGATGTTTTCGTCCGTCTCTATGAAGAAGGCCTGATCTATCGCGGGAAACGCCTGGTCAACTGGGATCCTGTTCTAGGCACTGCCGTATCGGACCTTGAAGTCGTTTCCGAAGAAGAAAACGGCTCAATGTGGCACATCCGTTATCCGTATGCCGATGGTTCAGGATATATGACCGTCGCTACCACCCGTCCTGAAACCATGCTTGGCGACGTTTGCGTTGCCGTCAATCCGGAAGACGAACGCTACAAGGACCTGGTCGGCAAGATGATCAAGCTGCCATTGACCGACCGTGAAATTCCGATCATCGCCGATGAATACGTCGACAAGGAATTCGGAACCGGTTGCGTCAAGATCACCCCCGCCCATGACTTCAACGACTATGCCGTTGGAGCACGTCACGGTTTCGAACCGATCAGTATCTTCACGCTGGAGGCGAAGATCAACGACAACGGACCTGAAGCCTATCGCGGGCTTGATCGCTTCGTCGCCCGCAAGAAAATCGTGGCCGACCTCGAAGCTCAGGGACTGCTTGATTCGATCCAGCCACACAAACTGATGGTTCCCCGAGGAGACAGAACGGGCGTCGTCATCGAACCGATGCTGACAGACCAGTGGTTTGTCGCCATGAGCAAACCGGCTCCTGAAGGCACGTTCTTCCCGGGCAAATCGCTGGCTGAAGTCGCGCTTGAAAAAGTCCGGGACGGCGAAGTGAAATTCATGCCTGAAAACTGGACGAATACCTATAACCAGTGGCTGAACAACATTCAGGACTGGTGTATTTCCAGACAGCTCTGGTGGGGTCACCAGATTCCGGCTTGGTATGACGACGAAGGCAATATCTACGTCGCGAAAACCGAAGAAGAAGCCAAAACCAAGGCTGGCGGCAAGACGATCCATCGCGATCCGGATGTCCTGGATACCTGGTTCTCGTCTGCGCTTGTCCCGTTTTCGACACTGGGCTGGCCTGAAGAAACTGTCGATTACAAGATGTTTTTGCCCTCCACTGTACTGGTAACCGGCTTCGACATCATTTTCTTCTGGGTCGCCCGCATGGTCATGATGACCCTGCATTTCACTGGCAAGGTTCCATTCAGGACCGTATACGTCCACGGTCTCGTCCGTGACGCCAGCGGCCAGAAAATGTCCAAGTCCAAGGGCAATACACTGAACCCGATCGACCTGATCGACGGCATTGACGTCGAATCGCTTGTCCAGCAACGGACATTCGGCCTGATGAACCCGAAACAGGCAGACTCCATTGCCAAGGCAACCCGCAAGGAATTCGCCAAGGGCATTCCGGCTTTCGGTACGGATGCGCTGCGATTCACGATGGCAAGTTATGCTTCTCTCGGCCGAAACATCAACTTCGATCTGAACCGTTGTGAAGGCTATCGCAACTTCTGCAACAAGCTCTGGAATGCCACCCGTTTCGTCCTGATGAACACGGAAGGGGAAGACTGCGGTTTCTCCGGCAACGACACAATGGAGTTTTCCCTTGCCGACAAATGGATCGAATCGGAATTCCAGCGTGCCGCATCTGAAGTGGAAAAAGGTTTTGCGGAATACCGTTTTGACAATATTGCATCGGCCATTTATCGCTTCATCTGGGATGAATACTGCGACTGGTACGTTGAAATGGCAAAAGTCCAGATCCAGGAAGGCAATGACGCCCAGAAGCGGGCTACACGAAACATGCTGTTGACCATTCTGGAAAAAGTACTCCGTCTGGCTCATCCGGTTATCCCGTTTATCACGGAAGAACTCTGGCAGAAAGTCGCACCCCTTGCCGGCAAAACCGTTAAGGAGGGCGATACGATCATGTTGCAGGCCTATCCTGTGCCCGAAACTGACAAAGCAAACGAACAGGCAGACCAATGGATGGAAC
>JAEYIG010000097.1 GCA_023409175.1 Pseudomonadota bacterium | reverse complement strand
TTGTCGGCAACCGGGTCGAGAAAGGCACCGAATGCGGACGTCTGGTTCCATTTCCTTGCCAGGTATCCGTCGATCCAGTCCGTCACCGCAGCAACGATGAAGATAATGCCTGCCGTCAGACTCTGGGCATACAATGACATCCAGCTCTGCGGCAGATAAAAAATACAGACGAGCAAAGGAACGAGCGCTACCCTCAACCACGTCAGGAAAATAGGTAAATTAAACGGCATAGACTGATTCTTGCAACTTTCACTGATTGACTGCATTTTTTATTTTTCTGTAAATAAAAATACAAGGCATTATTCTAGTGCAACTGGTCATAAATTTGCTGAGCCAGACGACGCGAAATACCTTCGACTGTCGCCAGATCGTCAACGGATGCATCCGCTATCTGTCGAACGCTTCCGAAACGGGCCAGCAATTTCTGTCTCCTTTTTGCACCGACTCCTTCAATTTCCTCCAGACGGGAGGCTTGTCTTTTCTTGTCTCTTTTCGCACGCATGCCCGTAATGGCAAAACGGTGCGCTTCATCCCTGATCTGGGCGATCAGCATCAGGACTCTGGAATCCTTGCCCAGCTCCTGGGGCAAACGTCCATCCGCATAGACCAGCGTTTCCAGACCGACTTTTCGACCTTCGCCCTTGGCAACACCGACAATCAGGGACAGGTCGTGCCCCAGTTCGGCGAAAACCTGTGTCGCCATCGACACCTGCCCTTTACCGCCATCGACCAGAACGATATCCGGCATCAGGTCTTCATGACCGACCAGTTTTTCATACCGGCGTGTCAGAACCTGTTTCATGGCGGCATAATCATCACCTGGAGTAATTCCGGCGATATTGTACCGCCGATATTCACCATTTTGCATTGCGCAATGATGAAATATCACACAAGATGCCTGAACGGCTTCACCCTGCGTATGGCTGATATCGAATCCTTCTATCCGTAAATCGTTCGGGTCTTCGATATCCAGATTCATCAATTCGATCAGGGATTTGACCCGTGAAAGCTGCGTATCGGACTGCGACAGCACGCGGGCAAGCGCAATTTCGGCATTTTTCTGCGCCATCTCGAGCCAGAGCCTTCTCTGTCCCTGTGGCTGAGAAATGATATGGATACGGTGTCCGCACTGTTCAGACAGGGCCACCAGCAACGCCGGTTCGTCAAAATCCATATTGACGACAATCGTCCGAGGTATCTGCCCGTCGATATAATGCTGAGCCAGAAACGCTTTTAGCACCTGCGTTTCAAGATTTTCGTCCTCATCGACCCCACTCCCCAGATTCCCCGGAAAAACAGCCCTGTCGCCGAGGTGACGTCCACCCCTGACCATGGCAAGGTTGACGCACGCCCGTCCTTCTTTCACGACGACAGCGATGATATCCACGTCGGCATCGTTATCCGATTCCATGCTCTGCTGCTGAAGCACCTGAGAAAGTGAGGCAATCTGGTTCCGTACAAAAGCGGCTTCCTCGAATTCGAGTCGTTCGGCATGACGTTCCATCTTTTCCTGCAGCTCACCCAGGATGACGGTCTGTTCACCACGCAAAAAACGGACAGCGTTTTCCGTATCCTTGCGATACCCCTCTTCGCTGATCAGATTGACACAGGGACCACTGCACCGGTTGATCTGATAGAGCAGGCAGGGACGTGTCCGGTTCTTGAATACACTGTCCTCGCACGTACGCAAGCGGAATACCCGCTGGAGGATCTGGATCGTTTCACGGACGGCCCACGAGTTCGGATAAGGCCCGAAAAACTGGTTGTGACGGTCGACATTTCCCCTGTAATACACCATGCGGGGATATTTCTGGCCGGTGATTTTCAGGTAAGGATACGACTTGTCGTCGCGGAAAATAATATTGTAGTGTGGATGAAGTGTCTTGATCAGGTTGCTTTCCAGAATCAAGGCTTCCACCTCACTTCGGGTGACGGTCGTTTCCATCCGGGCAATCCGCTCGACCATCATGGCAATCCGCGGAGAAGGAGACGCTTTCTGGAAGTAGGTACTGACGCGCTTGATCAGGTCACGTGCCTTCCCCACATAGAGAAGCTTGTCGTTTTTGTCAAAGTAACGGTAAACACCCGGCAAATGTGGCAACTGCCTGACCGCTTTCAGCAATTCTTTCCGTATTGCAGCTGAATCCTCTCCCGGGTTTTGCCCGTTTTCTTCAGCAAAAACGTCTCTTCCTTTCTCCGACATACCCTTCTTTATTCCTGTGGAATCTGCTCAACGATCGCACGGGCACGCTGGTAACGTTTTTCCTCTTGCAAGGTTTCCCAGTCCAGCGCCGGCACTTTCGGCATCAGACTGCCTATCTTTGCCGTGCACTCACGCATTTCGTCTTCCGAACGTGGCGACAGTCCGGCAAGCAATTCATCCGCCTTGTTCGGGGTATTACAGACCAGAACCATATCGCAACCGGCATTCAATGCCGCATTCGCCCTTTCGACGACGTCACCGGCCACACTCGCCCCTTCCATAGAGAGATCGTCACTGAAAATGACCCCATCGAACCCGAGTTCGTTTTTCAGGATCGACAGCCATTTTTTCGAGAATCCGGCCGGCTGCGAATCGACTTTTGGATAGATCACGTGAGCCGGCATGACACTCGCCAGGCTCATGCCCAGGTTTCTGTACGGTGCCGCATCTTCCAGCAGTATCGCTTCCAGTGAACGGTCGTCAACAGGAATTTCCGTATGGGAATCGCCGCTTGCATAGCCATGTCCCGGGAAATGCTTGCCGCAGTTGGCCATGCCTGCCAGCAGCAGTCCCTGATTCAGGCTCTTGGCGAGAAAAGTCACGATATTGGGATTGCGGCTGAAAGACCGGTTTCCGATGACTTCCGAAACGCCATAATCGAGATCGAGTACCGGGGTAAATGAAAAATCGATTCCGCATGCCCGTAATTCTGAAGCGAGAACAT
>JAEYIG010000053.1 GCA_023409175.1 Pseudomonadota bacterium | reverse complement strand
ACCGAACTGATCCGCAAGGTTCAGGCTGCCCAATACGTTGCGACCCACAAAGGCCAGGTATGCCCGGCTTCCTGGCAGCCAGGAGAAGAAACACTGGCTCCATCCCTTGATCTGGTCGGCAAGATCTAAACATCTCTCCTTTCTCCGGTTCAGACAAACAGTCTGACCGGAGATGCCTTTCCAAAAGAATAAAAAATGATGAACACTCTCAACCGGAGCAGATAAAGCATGCTGGACAACCAAGTAAAAGAACAACTGAAAAACTATCTCGCAAAACTGGTCAATCCGATTGAGATAGTCGCATCTATCAACGATACCGTAAAATCCAAGGAAATGACCGATCTGCTGCAGGATGTCGCTGAGCAGTCAGATAAAATCACCCTTATAGAACGGGTTGGAGACGACAAGAGATCGCCTTCCTTTTCCATCAACCGTCCGGACGGCAGCGTCAATCTCCGCTTTGCCGGCATCCCGATGGGTCATGAATTCACGTCCCTGGTTCTGGCACTGCTGCAAGTTGGCGGCTATCCGCCCAAGGTCGAACCGGACGTTATAGATCAAATCAGAAATCTTGAAGGAACGTATCAGTTCGAAACATACGTTTCCCTGAGCTGCCAGAACTGCCCTGAAGTCGTTCAGGCATTGAACCTGATGGCTGTCATCAATCCCAATATTTCCCATGTCATGATCGACGGTTCCATCTATCAGGATGAAGTGACCGCTCGCCATGTCATGGCCGTCCCGAGCATATTCCTGAATGGCAATGAATTCGGCCAGGGCCGGATGAATATCAAGGAAATCCTGGGCAAAGTCGATACGGGCAGCTCAAAACGGGAAGCGGAAAAAATTTCGGCGAAAGAACCGTTTGACGTTCTCGTCATCGGCGGTGGTTCGGCAGCCGCGACCTCGGCCATTTATGCTGCCAGAAAAGGGATCCGTACCGGACTGATCACAGAAAATTTCGGCGGCCAGATCCTGAATACGACCGATATCGAAAACGTCATCGCCATCAAGAAAATCGAAGGCACCCATCTGGCGGCTGTTTTTGAAGACAACATCCGCAATCATGAAATCGACGTCATGATGCCCCAACAGGCCGTGAACCTGGTTCCTGGTGAAATGATCGAGGTCCAGTTGGCTAACGGTGCATCCGTCAAAAGCAAAACCGTCATTCTTGCCACCGGCGCGAACTGGAGAAAAATGAACGTGCCCGGCGAAGACCAATATGTCGGCCGAGGCGTCGCTTTCTGCCCTCATTGTGATGGTCCACTCTACAAGAACAAGCGAATTGCCGTTATCGGTGGCGGCAACTCCGCTGTCGAAGCGGCAATCGATCTGGCAGGCATTGCTGAACACGTCAGCGTTCTTGTCCGCAACACGACCCTGACAGCCGATACCGTTTTGCAGAACAAGCTGTTCACACTCAAGAATGTCACCCTGATCACACAGGCATCCACCTCTGAAGTCAAAGGGGATGGCCAGAAAGTGACCGGACTGGTCTATGAAGACATGGCAACTGAATCGAAACGGACTCTCGACGTGGCGGGCATTTTCGTCCAGATCGGTCAGGTCCCGACTACCGAATGGCTGAAGAAAACACCGGTCAAGCTCAATGAAAAGAATGAAATCGACGTAGACGCTTACAATAAGACCAATATCCCCGGCATTTTTGCAGCAGGTGACGTCAGTTCTTCTCCATACAAGCAGATCGTCATTGCCATGGGCGATGGTGCCAAGGCAGCCCTCTCGGCATTCGATTATCTGATCCGTAATTGATCAGCCTGTTTCAGAATAAAAAAAGGGACCGGAGCAGCGGTCCCTTTTTTTATTTGGGATACAATAAATTTTTCCATTCTATTTCCACGATTGTCTATGAATAGCGAAGCCATCAAAAAAGCGGCACGACTCATTCATGAGGCCGACAGCCTGTTTATCGGCACCGGTGCGGGTATGGGCGTCGATTCCGGTCTGGCAGACTTCAGGGGCAATCAGGGATTCTGGAAAGCCTATCCGAAACTCGGTCATGCCGGTATCGAATTCACCGAAATCGCCAACCCGAACGCTTTTATTAGAAACCCCAGACAGGCATGGGGATTCTACGGGCACCGATTGAATATGTATCGAAAAACGAAACCTCACGCCGGTTTCGATATCCTGAAAAAACTGGGTGAAAGCAGGCCAAAGGGTTATTTCGTTTTCACCAGCAACGTCGATGGACAATTCCAGAAAGCCGGTTTCGATCCTTCGATCGTTGCGGAATGCCACGGATCGATTCATCACCTTCAGTGTGAAAATTCCTGTACCGAAGCGATCTGGGAAGCAAACAGGCTGCAGGTTGAAATAGATACTCCCAATTGCCTGCTCACATCAGAATTGCCGGTTTGTCCTGAATGCCTTTCACTGGCACGACCGAACATCCTGATGTTCAACGATTGGGGATGGATCCCTGACCGGACAGAAATGCAGATGATCAACCTGAACCGGTGGTATAACCAGACGAAGAAACCGGTGGTGATAGAACTGGGGGCAGGCATTCACGTTCCGACTGTCCGGCGAGTCTGCGAATCGTTCAATGCTCCCCTCATCCGGATCAATCCGGGAGAACCGGAAGTCCCGAAAAAAAGTGACGTGAGCCTTCCTTTGGGTGCTCTTGATGCGCTTGGCCAGATTTATCAGGAATTTCAGAAATTGGCCAATTGATTAAAAACTTGAAAATTCGACTCCAAAATGACATTAACTGCACAAGACATCTGGAACGACGTCCTTACCGTCCGGAACAATTCGCCACTGGTCCATTCCATCACCAACCTGGTCGTGATGAGCTATAACGCCAATGTCCTTCTTGCTCTGGGCGCTGCGCCTGTCATGGCACATGCGCGTGAAGAAGTCGGGGAAATGGCATCGATTGCCGGTGCTCTTGTCCTGAATATCGGCACCCTGCAACCGGAGTGGATTGATGCCATGAGACTGGCAGCAAAAAAAGCGGCATCCCTGAACAAGCCTATCATTCTTGATCCTGTCGGAGCAGGCGCGACTTCATACCGTAACAAAACGATTGAAGAATTGCTGGCTACCGCAAAACCCACCGTCATTCGCGGCAATGCATCCGAAATCATGAATGTGGCCGGACTGGCAACCCGGACAAAAGGTGTCGAAAGCAGCGAGACATCGGAAGCGGCAAAAGAGGCTGCAATTTCCCTTGCGAAAAAAATCGAAGGGATCGTCTGCGTCTCGGGAGCAACCGATATCATCGTCGACAAAAACGGCAAAATGGCTTCTCTTCAGAACGGGCATCCGTGGATGACGAAAATCACCGGGACAGGCTGCTCAGCCACTGCCATGATCGGCGCTTTCGCTGCCGTCCAGCCAGACCACTGGCGTGCAACGGTTTCGGCCATGGCTTATCTGGGAGTCGTAGGAGAAGTGGCGACTGAAGAAGTCATGCGACAGAATCAGGGTGTCGGAAGCCTGCAGATCAAGTTACTGGATGTCTTGCAGCTATTGCCGGAAAATGAATTCCTGACACGTCTGAAAATATCGGTAACGACAGCATGAATCCTGTTGAAAAACAGGGAAGGCACCATGCTTATGACGTTTGCCCTGCAGGCACACGGGCCAGCGCCTTTTGCCGTTTCAGTTCTGCCCGTTCTGCGCGCTGGATGTCCGCTTCTTTCCGGCTCAGGAGACAGCCACACCATTTCTGGCGATAAAGCCCCAGCTCCTTGGAAAGATTGATGCCATCCCACCAGTAAGGCCGGAAATCCCGGTACAGGAATGTGACGCCTGTCTCCTGTGCGATCTTCTCTGCTTCAGCACAGATCGCTTCGTGATGTTGATACCGTGAATACAGGAGACTCGTCGTAAAAAACCTGAACCCGCGCTTTTTCGCTTCCAGTGCCGCAGGCAACAAACGCTGCCGGTAACACTGGACGCAACGCAGTCCTTCTGCCGTAATGCCGTTCAACTCCCTGATCCAGCTTCCCGGTTCCTGAGCCTCTCCGGCAAAAACGATCGGATAGTCCAGTTTCACGGCAGCAAGCTGTGCCGAAACGCGGCGCAATTCATATTCCTCTTCAGGATGAATGTTGGGATTGAAGAAAAACGCGGTCACCTCAAATCCTTCCTTCCTGAGATGGATAACAGGCATCAGCGAACAGGGGCCACAGCATATATTCAGGAAAACAGCATTTTCATTCATGTCAAAACAACTCCATTATTCTCTGCCCGCTATTATTCAACACGAACGCTATAATTCAAAGCGGCCTGACCATTAGCCGGCACATTGATTTTCCAGACCGCCGTCATTCCATCTCTGGTATGCGGATGATTTTCTTTCAGAATGCTCCAGTTTCCGGGGATTGGTTCCCTGACCTGTACCGTCACACTGTTGCTCTTCGCATTTTTCAAAACGATTTCATAAGAGCTTTCAACTTTCCTGGCCGATTGATCCTGGGAAGGCAATATTTCAAAGGCTGTCTGTTTTCTCGATCCGGTCACGTCAAAAGACTCACCCATTTTCAGGCTGACCGAACCATCTACCGGTGTATGCGACATCTGGCTTTCGCCCAGGAACTGCTGATTCCCACGACCGTCTGCCTGATAAAAACGGACGACGCCGCCCGGTAAAGGCATACCGAGCCTGTCACCTTTCACATTCCTGAAGTCGACCGTCATGCTGACCGGCAGCTTGTCGCTGACATTAGGCATGTGGCTTCTGTAATAGTAACTTCCGCCGTTCAATACCCATTCCTTTGTCACTTTGACGTCATTCGCGTTCAGGAGAGAATATTGTCTCGTCTGGTTATTTGCCAGCGTCACCTTGTTCGGAAGCGTGTATAAATGGTAATCAGCGAAGGACTCTTCCGAGATATGGTTCGGGGCAGCGGCAACCGCATCGAATTTGGCCGAACGGGCCGCCGCCATCAGCATCGGACGCGCATTCGTCAGGTTCGGGCTTCCCGCAATCAATTGTACGCGGGCATTTTTGAATTCCGTCCCGCTGTTATTGCTGATGGCTGCCCAGCCCGACAGGTTCATCCGGTTTTCCTTATCGTTCAACTGCGCAACGTAATTGGCATTCCAGCCAATGCCATTTGTCAGGTAATCCAGTTCCAGCTTCTGGTTCTGGCTGGTGCGGCTGTCCACTTCTACCGTCAATGTCGGCCTTGCCTGCAATCCTGCCGGAATGTGATCATATACAATACGACCCGGCACACTCGTTTCGATACGGTTTCCTATTTTCAGGACAATTCCATTCTGTGCAGAAAGCACTTCAGCCTGTTCCTGCGTTTCAGCTCCGGTCGTCGGATTGGTTTTGACAACCGTCACTTTCTTGCCGACATAACTTTCCAGAAGTGTTTGCGGAGAAAGCAGGTTATTGTCGAAATAAATCTGCGCCACATTGATCCTGCCGGATGAGAAGTCTTTCAACATGACCGTTTCGGGCTGGATCCTTTCGCTGACATCGGCAAACCGGATTTTTACGTTGCCATTCTGCAATGGCACCTGCCGGACGTCCCTGACCAGTGCCATATCGCGTTCATAGATGGTAAGAGAAACCTGTTTCTGGTCATTTTTTCCCGTCTGCACTGTCGTTGCCGCAAACGCGAGCGGCGTTACGAAAATCAGGGAAAAAATCAGGGAATGTCTGAATGGATTCATGAACAGGTTCTCCGTATAAAACGTTAAATAGGGGCTCGGTGACTGCGAGACACATACTTGAGGCATGATTCATTTCATTTTGACCAGTTTGTTTCATCTATTGTATATGGTCAGCCTTTTTTACGTTTGAATACAAAATGAATAAAAGATTCCAATCGGCCCCTTTGTTGATACATCATAAAAAAACAGGACAACGGTGGTTGTCCTGTTCCATTTGAAGCGAATTGAAGCTTTTAGATCTGTGCCAGAGCCTGATCCAGATCGGCAATCAGGTCTTCAGAATTTTCCAGGCCGACAGATAAACGGATCATGTCTTCGCTGACACCGGCTTTTTTCAGTTCTTCCGCATTCAACTGACGATGGGTCGTCGATGCCGAATGGGTTGCCAACGAACGTGCATCACCGATATTGACCAGACGGGTGAACAGTTTGAAAGCATCCAGTACCTTGGCTCCGGCTTCACGTGCATTGATTCCCGAAGAAGGCTTGACTCCGAATGACAACAGGCTAGGAGCCTTGCCATTCATGTATTTCTGAAGCAAAGCGTGATCGCGGTGGTCTGGCAACGCCGCACAGTTCACCCAGGACACTTTCGGATGGTCGTTCAGGAACTTGGCGATAGCCAGGGCATTCTCACAAGTCCTGTCCATACGCAACGGCAAGGTTTCAATGCCTTGCAGGATCAGGAAAGAATTCATCGGGGAAAGCGCACCTCCCATATTACGGAGAGGGACGACGCGCGAGCGGGCAATGTAAGCGGCATCACCGAAAACGTCCGTATAAACGACACCGTGATAGGAGACGTCCGGTTCGCTCAGACGTTTGAATTTGTCCTTGTGTTCTTTCCACGGGAACTTGCCGCTATCGACAATCGCACCGGCAAGACTGTTGCCATGGCCGTTCATTGATTTCGTCAGTGCATGGACAACAATATCGGCACCCCATTCGAACGGACGACACAGATAAGGGGTCGGAACGGTATTGTCGACAATCAGCGGAATGCCGTGAGCGTGGGCGATATTGGCCAGTTTTTCGATGTCGGTGACATTGCCGAGAGGATTGCCGACGGATTCACAGAAAATCGCCTTGGTCTTGCTGTCGATACGGGCGGAAAAATCATCCGGCAACAATGGATCGGCAAAACGGACTTCCACGCCATATTGCGGGAAAGTATGGGCAAAGAGGTTATAACTTCCGCCGTAGAGAGTACTCGAAGCGACAATATTGTCGCCGACTTCCGTGATCGTCTGAATCGCGTAAGTGACAGCCGTCATACCGGACGCGACGGCCAGTGCACCGATACCGCCTTCCAGCGCAGCGACACGTTTTTCGAGCACGTCGTTGGTCGGATTCATGATACGGGTATAAATGTTGCCCGGCACTTTCAGGTCGAACAAATCTGCGCCATGCTGTGCATTGTCAAATGCATAAGCCACTGTCTGGTAAATGGGCACTGCAACCGATTTGGTGACAGGATCAGGGGAATAACCGGCGTGAATCGCGAGAGTTTCGAATTTCATGATCAAATATCGTGAGAAAAAAAATAAAGATGTTTCACATTGTACAGATTGCCGTGAATCCATACAAAAGAAACTAGACAAGCCTTTCCGGATGGGCATAAACCGTATGGCCATTCTGACGGACAAAGCCCAATAAGGTGAGATTGATGTCGTTCGCCATACGGATCGCAAGCGCTGTCGGCGCAGATACTGCCGCCAGCATCCCAATACCGGCCGAACCGCATTTCTGGACCATTTCATAACTGGCACGGCTCGTCACCAGTGCCGCCCCGGTAGACCGGTCAGTCTTCCGACTGTAAAGTGCACCGATCAACTTGTCCAATGCATTATGGC
>JAEYIG010000251.1 GCA_023409175.1 Pseudomonadota bacterium | reverse complement strand
AAAAAAGCCAAACCGGTTTCATCCGTTTGGCTTTTTTTGCAGTGGACTCATCTTCAGACGAGTCGGACAGTCGGTTGCTGAAAACTTTATTCTTCCAGTTTCTTGCGGAGCATTTCAAGCTGGTGGTAATGTTTCTTGGTTGCGTGAGGATAGGAAAGCTTCAGGCTCTTGATCGTTTTCAGGATAATGGAAGAGATGATAAGGCGGGCATTGTTTTTGTCGTCGGCGGGAACGATGTACCATGGGCATTCGTCTGTCGAGGTCGCTGACAGGCATTTTCCGAATGCTTCCATGTATTTGTCCCAGTATTTTCTTTCCTCAAAATCGCCCAGACTGAGCTTCCAGTTCTTGTCAGGAATATCAATACGTTCAAGAAGACGTTTTCGTTGTTCGTCTTTTGAAAGGTGAAGGTATATTTTGATGACTCTGGTACCGTTTCTGTGGAGATGCGTCTCCAGGTTACGGATGGATTCGTAACGCTGTTCCCACAGATCCTGTCCCGGCTTCATGTCCGGCAGCTTCTGTTTTTCCAGGATTTCAGGATGGACGCGAACGATCAGTACGTCTTCATAATAGGAACGGTTGAAAATGCCGATTTCCCCGCGTTCCGGCAATTGTTTGACGCAGCGCCACAGGAAATCATGTTTGAGTTCCGCTTCAGTCGGCGCCTTGAAACTGTGAACATGACAGCCTTGTGGATTGACGCCGGACATGACGTGTTTGATTGCGCCGTCTTTCCCTGCAGCATCCATTGCCTGGAAAATGATGAGAAGGGAATAATCACCTGAAGCGTTCAGGACGCTTTGCTGATCACTTAATTCCGCTGTACCTTCATCCAGCATGCTGCGGTATTCTTTTTTTGAGCGGTAAAACGGTTTGATATTGGTGGGCGTGTCATTCAGATTAATTTCGGCATCTTCGAGAACGCGAAAAATTTCAGGATCAATATTCATAAAGCCTCACAAGTTGATTTCGCCATTAAATACGATAATTGCAGGGCCGGACATGATGACAGGATGTCCATCGCCGTCCCAGCTTATTTTTAATTCTCCTCCGCGAGCCTGTACCTTGACGGGAGAGTCCAGCAGTTTTCTTCGTATTCCGGAAACAACGGCAGCACAGGCACCTGTTCCGCATGCCAGGGTTTCACCCGCACCTCTCTCATAAACGCGTAATTTTATTGCCTGCCGGTTCAGGATTTCCATGAAACCGGCGTTGACATGTTCAGGAAATCGTTCATGATTTTCTATTAGTGGCCCATCTTCTGTGACAGGTGCCCGATCAAGATCGTCAACAACCTGAACAGCGTGAGGATTACCCATTGAGACTACTGATATCGGTATGGATTTTCTGATCCCGCCAGTATCCAGAGTCAACAGCCAGACAGTATCCGAGCCGATTTCATCGCTTGCCAATCCCTTTGTCATAAAAGGAATTCTGGATGTTTCAAAAACAGGTTTTCCCATATCGACTGTCACGCTGCCGTCTTCTTCCAGATGTAACTCAATGACGCCGACTTTGGTTTCAACCCTGATCGGATTTTGCCGGGTCAATCCGGATGCCGTCACGAATTTGGCAAAGGCGCGTGCACCGTTTCCGCACTGCTCCACTTCACCGCCGTCGGAATTGAAAATGCGGTACCTGAAATCAGCCTCCGGATTGTCCGGCTTCTCGACCAGCAAAATCTGGTCGGCACCAATGCCGTAGCGTCTGTCAGCCAGAAAACGATATTGTTCCCTTGTTAGCTGAATGACTTGATCAATGGCATTCAAAACGACGAAATCGTTTCCTGCACCGTGCATTTTTGTGAATTTCAGTTTCATGTGTTTGGTGAAAATGACTTGAAAAGGGAAAGCGACGGATTAATCATTGTCTTCGTAAATCATGGGGTATCCCTCCGGACGCGTTTTGAAGCGACGGTGAGTCCAGAGATATTCGGCAGGCGTTTCAAGAATTCTCTGTTCGATGAATTCATTGACCCTGCGCGTTGCCTCGATCATGTCCTTGCCAGGAAAATCCTCGAATGGCGGATAGATCGTGACTTTCCACCCCTTGTAATCCGGCAGGAAGGTCGTGATCATCGGGATGACTTTTGCATGTGTGACAGCAGCCAGCCGTGCCGGTGCCAGCAGGGTTGCTGCCGGTTCTCCAAAGAAAGGGACAAATGCGGCGTCTCTTGTGCCGAAATCCAGATCGGGAAGCATCATGAATGGAATGTTCTTGTGAAGAGCCCGAACGATCGGCTTGATGCCTTCATCCCTTGAAAGGAGGATGATGTCATCGTTAAAACGCAGTCTGCCCTTACGCAAGAGTTCATCCAGTATCTCATTGCTCTGTTTCATGTATATGGAACAGCCTGGAGTGTTCAGGGTGATGACGACACCGGCCATTTCAAGACAGACGAAATGAGGACACAAAAAGATAACCGGTCCTGCCCTGACTTCGTCCATGGGAAAAACAGGATCGACGATAATGAGTTTTTTCACTCTTTCAACCGGAGCCCACCAGAGAATGCTGCGTTCCAGAATGCTGCGGCCGTAGTTCTGGAAATGCTGTTTGGCGATTTTATATCGTTCGGTTTCTGACTTGTCCGGAAAGCACAGGTTGAGGTTCGCAAGAGTGATCTTCCGGCGGCGGGGCATCGTGTAAAAGGAAATCGTACCCATCAGTTTGCCCAAGCGGCCCAATATGGGTAATGGCAACCAGTGGAGCAGCCATAAGATGATGATGAACAGCCTCATGCTTTATCCAGTCGGACAGAGGCTTTTATAAATGTAAACATAAGCGAAGTTTTTTACAGCCGGAA
>JAEYIG010000244.1 GCA_023409175.1 Pseudomonadota bacterium | reverse complement strand
AGAACAATCGTCACCAAATTATGTTTGAAAAAATCCTTATCGCCAATCGTGGTGAAATTGCACTGCGTATCCAGCGTGCCTGCCGCGAGTTGGGTATAAAAACTGTCGTCGTCCATTCCGAGGCGGACCGTGAAGCAAAATACGTCAAACTTGCTGATGAATCCGTTTGTATCGGACCAGCCGCTTCGGCACAAAGCTATCTGAATATGCCCGCCATCATCAGCGCTGCCGAAGTGACCGATGCCGAAGCCATTCATCCGGGTTATGGTTTCCTTTCAGAAAATGCCGATTTTGCTGAACGCGTCGAAAAATCAGGCTTTGTTTTTATTGGTCCACGCTCGGATTCCATCAGAGTGATGGGGGATAAAGTCAGCGCCAAGCAGACCATGATCAAGGCCGGTATTCCATGCGTACCGGGTTCAGAAGGCGCATTGCCTGACGATCCACAGGAAATTATCGCGACAGCACGCAAAATCGGATTTCCGGTCATCATTAAGGCAGCTGGTGGCGGTGGCGGGCGAGGCATGCGAGTCGTGCATACCGAAGCGGCCCTCCTGAATGCCGTTACAATGACCAAAACCGAAGCTGGGGCAGCTTTCGGCAATCCTGAGGTCTACATGGAGAAATTCCTTGAAAACCCTCGTCATATCGAAATTCAGGTGCTTGCAGATGATCATAAAAATGCCATCTGGCTCGGCGAACGGGATTGTTCCATGCAAAGACGTCACCAGAAGGTCATTGAAGAAGCGCCTGCTCCGGACATTCCTCGCAGACTGATTGACCGTATCGGCGATCGCTGTGCCGATGCCTGCAAGAAGATCGGTTATCGTGGGGCCGGTACATTTGAATTTTTGTATGAAAACGGAGAATTTTATTTCATCGAAATGAATACCCGTGTTCAGGTTGAACATCCTGTAACGGAACTGATTACAGGCGTCGATATCGTTCAGGAACAGATTCGTATTGCCGCAGGCGAAAAGCTCAGCTTCAAGCAACGCGATATCCGCTTGATCGGACATGCCATTGAATGCCGTATCAATGCGGAAGATCCTTTTACGTTTATTCCATCTCCGGGCAAAATCACTTCCTGGCACGCTCCTGGCGGCCCTGGCATGCGCGTCGATTCGCACGTTTATGCCGGATATCGCGTTCCTCCCTATTATGATTCCATGATCGGCAAAATCATTTCTTACGCACCGACCCGCGATATGGCTATCCGCAGGATGCAGGTTGCCCTGACCGAAATGGTTGTTGAAGGCATTCAGACAAATCTGGCCCTTCACCGTGAATTGATGCACGACCCAAGCTTTGTAAAAGGTGGCACCAATATTCATTATCTGGAACATAAACTTGCCGAAATGTTCCCGGAAACCGAAAAATAATCCGGTATATCTCGTCTGGAGTTTATTGTGAACTGGAATGAAGTCGTTGTAGAAGTCGCCTTTGACGTGACGAATGCGTTTTCAGATGCGCTTATGAATGCGGGAGCGTTGTCCATTACGGTAGAAGATGCCGATCTTGGCACTCCCGCAGAACAACCCCTGTTCGATGAACCGGGAGCGGATTCGAACGAATATGCCTGGCAACGCAGCCGTATCATTGCACTGCTTTCTTCAGACGCAAATGCTGAAGAAATCATAAAAAAGGCTGCAGAAGAATGCGGGTTGGAAGAACTTCCTGCGTTTATTCTGAGGGAAGTTCCTGATGAAGACTGGGTTCGCGTAACACAATCGCAATTCGATCCGATTCATATTGGTGAAAAAATCTGGATTGTGCCGAGCTGGCATGAAATTCCGGATGAAAATGGTATTGTCCTTGAACTGGATCCCGGCCTTGCCTTTGGCACAGGTTCGCATCCGACCACGAGACTGTGTCTCGAATGGCTTGAAAAAAACGTTAAAAAAGACCAGACTATCCTGGATTACGGATGTGGTTCAGGCATTTTGGCGATTGCCGCCATCAAGCTGGGTGCAGGCAGCGTAACCGGGGTCGACATTGATCCCCAATCGATTATCACGTCGAAGGAAAATGCCGAACGTAATCATTGTGCCTTTCCCTGCTATTTGCCCGATGAGTTTTCCCCTTCCGAACCTGACCGTCAGTATGATATAGTCGTTGCCAACATTCTGGCCGGCCCATTGAAGACGCTGACAAAAACCTTGACCGAACGCATCAGGAAAAACGGTTTTCTGGTTTTGTCCGGTATTCTTGAAGCTCAGGCTGACGATGTGATCGAGGCGTATGCCCCTTTTATTAATCTGAGGGTCTGGAAAAGCCATGAAGGATGGGTCGCTTTATCAGGCCAACTTAATTAACCGGCGTTAATCCCAAGCATGTCACTGGCTACACGTTGCCCCACTTGCAATACCGTTTTTCAGGTTAACGAGGAACAGCTCAAGCGCTATTCCGGCGTCGTGCGTTGTGGCGTCTGCAATAATCCGTTTAATGGCATCGATCATCTGATAGGACGGCTTACGACAGACGCCAGTCGTCCTTCCTCAAAAGCTGAAAAGGTTCCCTCTTCAGCGGCATCGGACGAAAACCTCCCCTTCAAATCAGCAGAGCTCGAAAAATCATCTGATGAAGAGATTACAGCCTCAAGTTCTGAAGCCTTTTCGACGAAGATAGATGAGGATAATGGAATCAGCATTTCAAATGATGTAATGAAAGAGCGAGAAGACGCTCTCAAGGCCTCTTTTGAAAAACAGATCCAGTCTATCAGTTTCGACCTGAATGTTCCTTCTTCTGAAGAAGCCGGGGAAATATCTGCCACCCAATCCCACGACCTGCCAGCCAGGGACATCACCCACCTGCCGGAAGTACCTGTTGACGTTCTGTCTGAAACGGCAAAAAAAGAACCGTTTTTGCCAGCTGATTCCATCGAGGACAGCGACGTTCCCGACATTATTGTCGATCCATCCCAAAAGATTAGTGCAAAACCTGCTGCGACGGATGAATTGGTCAAAATTGTCAAAAGCAAGAAAAAAAGATCCCGTCTTTCCCAGTTTCTCTGGAGCGTCGGAACGCTTGTTCTGCTGGTTCTGTTGGGTGTCCAGGGCATTTACCGTTATTCCGAAGAGATTGTCGCATGGTGGCCGCCTGCAGAAGAGTTGGTGAACTCGACGTGTGAACTCCTCTCGTGTCCTGTTCAGACACCTGCACCAAAATCTCCCCTCTCGATCAAAGCGGGAATTCCTGAAAAACTGGAGAACGCCCCAGACCAGTATTCCCAGAACATAACGATGACCAATAACAGTCAGGATTTGCAGTTATGGCCATCGCTTGTGGTGGAATTGACAGATTCGGACAATAAAGTGTTGTTACGCCGGGTCTTTGAACCTCAGGAATATCTTCCTGAAGAAGCCGGAACGGCAAAGGGACTTCAGCCGGCTTCAGATATTGCGTTTAAGATAATTTTCGAATTCGCACATAATTCGGCTATCAACAGCCGGGTATCTATTGCTAACAATCCCTGATCACACCACTATTGACTTATGAGCTCTCTAATTTGCGGGTCGCTTGCGTACGACACGATTATGTCGTTCCCTGAACGATTTTCCGAATCCCTTCTTGCAGACCAGTTACATAACATCAACGTTTGTTTTCTCGTTCCCAGCATGAGACGCGAGTTTGGTGGCTGCGCCGGTAATATTGCCTACAACATGAAACTGCTGGGTGGTATGCCATACATTATGGCAACGATCGGCATGGACGGTGAACCCTATCTTGAAAGATTGGCCGAACTGGACATTTCCCGCCGTTACATCAAGACGATCAAACGGACCTATACAGCCCAGGCTTTCATTACGACGGACAAGAACAATAACCAGATTACGGCTTTCCATCCGGGAGCCATGTCCTTGTCCCACGAAAACAAGATCGAAAATACAAAGGGTGACGATATTCAGCTGGCGATCGTCGCTCCGGACGGTCGTGACGGGATGATCCAGAATGCTGACGATTGTGCCAGACTGGGCATTCCGTTCATTTTTGATCCGGGCCAGGGACTTCCAATGTTCAGCAAGGAAGAGCTGAGACATTTCATTGATATCGCCACTTATGTTGCCGTCAATGAATATGAAGGGGAGATGCTGGCGCAGGCAAGCGAATGGTCCTTGTCTGAAATTGCGTCAAGGGTCAAGGCGCTCATCGTAACCTGCGCAGAAAGAGGCGCAGTCATTTACGAAAACGGCGAAAAATTCAATATCCCTTGTGTGAAGGCAGCTAAGGAAGCCGACCCTACCGGTTGTGGGGATGCTTTCCGTGCAGGGCTGATGTACGGATTGACAAACGGAAAGGATATGTTGACGTCCGGCCGTCTCGGCAGCCTGATGGGAGCCATCAAGATCGAACATTTCGGCCCCCAAAGCCACAAAATGACCGCAACCGAAATTGCCGACCGTTTCGAAAAAGAATTCGGCTACCGCTACTGAAAACAGGAACGACAAAAGGCACGCTTATTCAAGCGTGCCTGAAATACAGCAATGAATCGTAAGCGGGCCGGCTTGACTCAAGCAGCGGCGGACATTGCTTTCAATGCAGCAGCCAGACGGCTTTTATGACGGGCTGCTTTATTTTTGTGAATACGTTTCTTGTCGGCGATACGGTCGATAATCGAAACGGTATTGGTGAAAACGGAAGCAGCAGCTTCCTTGTCGCCAGCCGCAATCGCTTTTTGTGCCGATTTGATTGCAGTACGCAATGCGGAACGCTGACTGGAGTTGTGTGCATTCAGTTTTACTGCCTGACGAGCACGTTTGCGTGCCTGAGCTGTGTTAGCCATAAAATTTCCTAAAAACCTCTGTTAGATTGTTTATTACGAGCACTGCTCGCAATACAAAATTTGTTTAGCCTTTAATTCTAATCTATACATAGGCTTATGACAATCCTTATGTTGTACATATGCCTTTAAAATGGAAAGAATCCCGAAGAAAAATACCGGTCACCCCTGTCTGCCATCATGAAAACGATAACGGCATTATCGGCGGTCTCCGATAATGCCAGCGCGACGTCACAAGCACACGCAGAAGACAACCCGCAGAAAATCCCCTCTTCAGCAGCCATTTTCCTCGCCCGGTATTCACCCGTCGCCTGGCTGACCAGCTCGATCTGGTCTACTCTTTTCTTTTCGTAAAACCGGGGACGCTGGTTGTCCTGCCAGTGATACATACCGGTAATATGGTCCCGGTTCGCCGGCTCGACGCCAATGATTTTGACCTTTTTGTTCTTTTCTTTCAAAAAACGGGAAACGCCCATAATCGTGCCGGTCGTTCCCATCGGGCAAACAAAATGCGTAATTTTTCCCTTGGTTGCGCTCCATATTTCAGGACCGGTGGTTTCGTAATGGGACAAAGGATTGTCTGAATTATTAAATTGGTCCAGCAAGACGCCCAGACCTGACGAGGCCATTTGCTCGGCCAGATCACGTGCATATTCGAGGCCGCCACTTTTTGGCGTCAGGACGATTTTTGCACCATAGACAGCCATGCTTTGCTGTTTGAAATAATCCGTATTTTCCGGCATGACCACGATACAACGATATCCGCGGGCTGCCGACATCATTGCCAGCGAGATTCCGGTATTGCCGCCCGTTGCTTCGATCAGCGTATCGCCGGGACGAATCTCGCCCCGTTCTTCCGCATGACGGATCATCATTTTCAGGACACGATCCTTGATGGACCCCGACGGATTGCCGCACTCCCATTTCCCCAAAACAAGGTTTTTGCGAATTTTTGCATTCTCGCTGGTCGAACGGAGCAACTCAACCAAAGGAGTGGTACCGATCGTACCTTCAATTGTTGTATATGGCATATTCAGGTGGATCGTCTATCCAGAAAAGCACGCGCTATGGTACCGACATCAACGTATTCGAGTTCGGCTCCGACCGGAACGCCTCTAGCCAGCCTGCTGACCCTGATGCCACGAGCCTTGAGCATCTCGCTGATGTAGTGAGCGGTTGCTTCGCCTTCATTGTTGAAACTGGTTGCCAGGACGACTTCTTTGACAATGCCGTCCGTTGCCCGTTTGATTAATTTGTCGAAATGAATTTCCTTGGGACCGATTCCATCGAGGGGAGAAAGGCTTCCCATCAGGACAAAATAATAACCTTTGAACGTCAACGTCTGCTCGATCATCATCTGGTCGGCTGGCGTCTCCGTTATACAAAGCAGAGAAGCGTCCCTCTCCTCATCTTGACACATTTCACAGACGTCCGATTCCGTGAAAGTATTGCATCGCTCACAATGCCGAACGCTGGAAATGGCATTCGAAAGGGCAACGCTCAACTGCGCCGCACCCTCCCTGTCGTGCTGCAAAAGATGATAGGCCATCCTTTGTGCAGACTTCGGGCCGATACCCGGCAGATGCCGGAATGCCTCGATCAATTGCTGAAGTGACGAAAGCGGTTTCACGAATCGGAAAAACCTTGTTCAGAAAGGCATCTTGAAACCGGGAGGCATCGGCATGCCCGCCGATATGCTGGCCATTTTTTCCTGGGATGTCGCTTCAGCCTTACGGACTGCATCATTGAAAGCGGCCGTAATCAGGTCTTCCAGCATTTCCTTGTCGTCACTCATCAGTGCGGAATCAATCGAAACTCTGGAAACATAATATTTGCAGCTCATCAGGACAGAAACCATTCCTGCCCCAGCCTGCCCTTCCACAATGGTTTTGCCCAGTTCTTCCTGGGCTTTTTCCATATTCTGCTGCATCGCCTGAGCCTGCTTCATCAGGTTTGCCAATTGATTTTTCATATCCATTTCCGTTCCGGTTAAATTGGTTTTATGGAACCCTCTACGATATGTCCGCCAAATTCAGCAATGACGGATTTCACATAAGGGTCGTTTGTAATGGTTTCTTCAGCCTGTCTCTGTCTTTCGGCCCGCGCTTCAATCGCGTTCTGGTTGGCAGTTTCCTCGACCTTGCCGACTTCAGTGGTGATTTTAGCCGGACAACCAAAATGTTCAGCAAGGACATCAGTCAACCTGTTGATATTGTTAGGCGTGCAAAGAGTAGCAATAGGTGATTTCAAATGCAATACATACCCGGTGCCATTCTTTTCCCAATGGACCAGTTCCGTCTGTTGGGCCAATTGCTGCACCATTCCCCTCACCGGCAAGGCGGCCGCCAGTTCGGGCCAATTTCCATCCCAGTCCACTCCTTGAGCACTATGCGGCTTGACTGACACGTCGACAGACGACTCGGGTATTTCAGGTGATACAGACGGAAAAGACTCAGGCACATCAACAGGCACTGCCTCATGTTTTACCGATTCCTTTGGTTTGGTTGCCTGACTCACTGAACCGGCAAAGGATTCGTCATCCATCCAGGGAGGAACAGGATCAGATGTTTCCGGTCGTTTCGTTCCAGTAACCGGTTCTTTTTCAGGCACGTTTTCAGGCACGTTTTCCAATACCGGACGCGCTTTTTGCGCTGCGTCTGAATCGACAGGCGAACGGTTTGCTGCCGGTTTGTTGTTTTTCACCATTGTCTGGGGATTGCTCCGGCGTCCCTTGTCGGGACTGAAAGCCAGCATTCTCAACAGCGTCATCGAAAAGCCGGCATATTCATCCGGCGCAAGTCCCAGTTCGTTCCGGCCATGAATGGCAATCTGGTAATAGAGCTGTATTTCTTCAGGCGAGAAAACGGACGCCAGACGCGACAGGTTTTCGGAATCAGGAATATCATCGACAGGATAATCCGGCACGCTCTGGATCATGGCTATTTTCTGCAGCAATAAACCCAGGTCCTGCAATGCCGTACTGTATGACAAACTCCGGAATGCCATTTCATCAGTCACTTTCAACAGCGATGCGCCATCTTTATTAGCGAGATGATCCAGGAGACGTATCAGGTATGTCTGATCCAGCGCACCCAACATGTCCTGTACCGCTTCATCGGTCACGTGACCCGCCGTATAGGCAATTGCCTGATCGGTCAGGGAAAGGGCATCGCGCATCGATCCCTGTGCCCCCTGGGCCAGCAAGCGAAGTGCCGGTTTTTCGTACGGAACATTTTCCTGCTCGAGAATCCGGCTCAGGTGATCGACAATATGGGATACCGGCATCTGCTTGAGGTTGAATTGCAGACACCGGGACAATACCGTCACGGGAATTTTCTGGGGATCGGTTGTCGCGAGAATGAATTTGACGTATTCAGGCGGTTCCTCAAGCGTTTTCAGCATGGCATTGAATGCCTGCGAGGTCAGCATGTGAACTTCGTCGATCATGTAAACCTTGAAACGGGCCGCTGTCGGTGCATAAACAGCCTGTTCCAGCAATTGCAGCATATCGGCGATTCCGCGATTGGAAGCGGCATCCATTTCGACATAATCGACAAACCGGTCAGAATCGATCGCCTTGCATGCTTCACAAACACCGCATGGCGTTGCCGTGATGCCCTTTTCACAATTCAGGGATTTGGCGAGGATTCTCGACAATGTTGTCTTGCCGATACCTCTCGTGCCGGTAAACAGATAAGCGTGATGCAGACGCTGGCTTTCAAGCGCGTGGGACAAGGCACGGACGACGTGATCCTGCCCGACGATATTTTCAAAATTCTTCGGGCGATATTTTCTGGCAAGGACTAAATAGGACATGGGTGAATTGTACCTTATTGCTTCCTGTTTCGTTAAAAAGTAGGCCAATATAACCCACTTCCTTATCGAAGCAATGATACTGCACAATCGTGATTTTTCGCGCCGTTTCTGCGCAATGGAAGAGGGAAACCAGACAGGATGAAAAAGAAATGCAAAGGCGAGCCTTGACTGCGGCACTCGCGGAGATTGGCTGTGGCTGCTTCGTTCCCGACCTGACCAGATTCACCATTCCGCAATGCGCAGGGGCCCGCCAACCGGCATTGTACAGCAAAGAATTCGTTCTGCAAGAAAATAAGCGCCGTTTACAGGCCCAGATCTTTCCAGATAACGTCCACTTTCTTTTGCACATCATCACTCATAGTGATTTTGGTACCCCATTTCCGGCTTGTTTCGCCATTCCATTTATCGGTCGCATCAATGCCCATCTTGCTCCCGAGACCGCTGACAGGTGATGCGAAATCCAGATAGTCGATTGGCGTATTATCGACAAGGAGAGTATCCCGCACTGGATCGACCCGCGTGGAAATTGCCCAGAAAACCTCTCCCCAATTCCGGATATCAATGTCTTCATCGACCACGATAATGAATTTTGTATAGAGGAATTGCCTCAAAAAGCTCCAGACGCCGAACATTACCCGTCGGGGATGTCCTGGATAGGCTTTCCTGATTTTCACTATGGCAAAACGGTAACTGCACGTTTCCGACGGCAGAAAGAAGTCCACAATTTCAGGAAACTGTTTTTGCAGGAGCGGCACGAAAACCTCATTTAACGCCAATCCCAGCATCGCGGGTTCATCAGGCGGTTTTCCCGTATATGTCGTAAGATAGATGGGATCTTTGCGCATGGTAATGCGGTCTACAGTGAAAACAGGGAACGAGTCCTCTTCATTGTAATACCCCGTATGATCCCCGAATGGCCCTTCCAGGGCGTGCTCGTATCCTGTCTCATGGTTTTCATCAGGATGAATATGGCCTTCAAGAACGATTTCCGCCCTGGCGGGAACCTGCAAGCCACTTCCAACGGTTTTTACCAGTTCGGTACGCTGCCCACGCAACAATCCGGCAAACTGATATTCGGACAACTCATCCGGTATGGGCGTAACGGCGCTTAACAAAGTCGCCGGATCGGCTCCTATCACCACGGCAACCGGAAACGGTTTTCCCTTGTTGGCTATCCGGTGTTCCCTGAAGTCCTGCGCCCCACCCCGATGCGCCAGCCAGCGCATGATGACTTTGTTATTGCCAATGACCTGCTGTCGGTAAATCCCCAGATTCTGACGTTTCTTGTTCGG
>JAEYIG010000217.1 GCA_023409175.1 Pseudomonadota bacterium | reverse complement strand
ACACGGGAAATTTTACCATACTCATCCCGTTCAATACCGGGTTCCAGACCGGCAAGATCAATCTTGTTCCAGACCAGCAATTGCGGCACGTTTTCCGCCCCGATTTCTTTCAGAACCAGATTGACCTGTTCGATCTGCTCTTTCCTCATCGGATTGGCGGCATCGACGACATGCAGCAATAAATCGGCATGGATCGTTTCTTCCAGGGTTGCCCTGAACGCCGCGACGAGCTGATGGGGCAAATCCCGAACAAACCCGACCGTATCGGATATGACGACGTTACCGGTTCCTTCAATATAGATTCTGCGCGAAGTCGTATCCAGTGTCGCAAACAATTGATCCGCAACATACGTTCCGGCTTTTGTCATGGCATTGAACAGGGTCGACTTGCCGGCATTGGTATAACCGACCAGCGATACGGAAAAGACGTGATTGCGGTTTCTGGAACGACGCTGCGTCTCGCGCTGGCGCTGAAGCTTTTCCAGCTTCGAGCGCAACATGCGGACACGTTGCCCGATCAGACGACGGTCGGTTTCAAGCTGGGTTTCACCCGGTCCACGCAGGCCGATACCGCCCTTTTGCCTTTCCAGATGGGTCCAGCCCCTCACAAGTCTCGTCATCAGGTGCTGCAACTGCGCCAGTTCGACCTGAACCTTGCCTTCATGGCTTTTGGCGCGCTGGGCAAAAATGTCGAGAATCAGGCTTGTCCTGTCCACGACATTGACTTCCAGCCGTTTTTCCAGATTCCGCTGCTGCGCAGGTGAGAGGGCATGATTGAATATGACCAGATCGGCCTTGTACAAATGGACAGCCTGGACGATCTCATCGACCTTTCCGCTTCCCACATAAAACGCGGCGTCCGGACTCGCCCTTTTGCCGGTCACATTCAAAACGGGTTCCGCTCCTGCCGATTTGGCAAGCAGCATCAGTTCTTCGAGACTTCCTGAAAAATCGCCTTTTCCGAAATCGACTCCGACAAGAATGGCTTTCGGCATATCAACAACCCACTTTCGGCATCAGGCATTATCCTCGTCGAAATTCATATTGATGGCACGCGACGGAACCACTGTGGAAATGGCATGTTTATAGACCATCTGCGTCACACTGTTACGCAACAGCACGACATACTGGTCGAAAGACTCTACCTGACCCTGCAATTTGATGCCGTTGATCAGATAGATAGAGACTGGAATGTGTTCCTTGCGCAGGATGTTCAGAAACGGGTCCTGCAGCATTTGACCTTTGTTGGCACTCATGTTTGACTCCATTGAATAGTTGTAATTGTTGAATAGTGGAGACGAAAATCAGATTGTCATGTCGCCATGGACAATAACGAAAACAGATTAACTATACCCTATTTGCGCGGGATTGATATGACCTGCTTCAGTTTCCGGCCATATTATTTCACAAACGGATTCTTGCCTGAGCGGAATTCAATTCTCAATGGCGTTCCGGTTAATGAAAATGCGTCACGGAAATGTTTTTCCAGATAGCGCCTGTAGTCGTCGCTGATAGCGTCAAGACTGTTGCCGTGAATGACGATAATCGGCGGATTCTGGCCACCCTGATGCGCATAACGCAATTTTGGACGGGTGCCCCCCTGTTTGCGTGGCGGTTGTTGATGTTCTACTGCCTCTTCCAGGACACGTGTCAGACGGGGGGTAGAGAGCTTGGCCATGGCTGCCGCATAGGCCGAATCAATGGAACGCATCAGCGCACTGATGCCCGTCGATTTGAGGGCCGATACATAATGGAATTTTGCAAACGACAGGAAATGCAGCTTGCGTTCCACTTCGGACTTGATTTCCTTGCGCTTGTCCTGATCCAGTCCATCCCATTTATTGATGCCGACAACCAGTGCCCGTCCGCTTTCGAGCACGAAACCGGCAATATGGGCATCCTGCTCGGAAATGTCCTGTTGGGCGTCCATAAGCAGCAATACGACATTGGCTTCGGAGATGGCCTGAAGTGTCTTGACGACAGAAAACTTTTCGATGGCCTGAAAGACCTTGCCGCGTTTTCTCAAGCCGGCCGTATCGACCAGTGTGTATTGTTTTCCGTCACGTTCGAATGGGATTTCAATGGCATCGCGCGTCGTTCCCGGCAAATCGAATGCGATGACACGCTCTTCTCCCAAAAGTGCATTGATCATGGTCGATTTTCCGACATTCGGACGTCCGACAATCGCCAGCTTGATGTGCTTGCCTTCAGGTTCGAATTCGTCTTCGGTTTCTGCCGGAGAAAGCGGAACGGTTTTCAGCGCCTCATCCAGCAGGGTATGGACACCGTCCCCATGTGCCGAGGAAATGACCAAAGGGTCACTCCCCAGGCCAAGCTCATAAAAATCCGCCACGACAGCCGTATATTTCATGCCTTCGGCCTTGTTGACGGCCAGAATGACAGGGCGTCCGGATTTGCGGAGATAATCGGTAATCGCCTTGTCGTGAGGCGTAATCCCCTGTCGGCCATCGACAATGAAAATGACGACATCCGCTTCGGCAACCGCCTGTTTCGTCTGTTTGGCCATTTCCTGCATGACGCCTTCCTTGACCACCGGCTCGAAACCACCCGTGTCAATAACCAGAAAGGGACGATCCCCCATTCGGCCTTCACCGTAATGACGGTCGCGGGTCAATCCGGGAAAATCGGCAACGAGCGCCGCCCTTGAACGCGTCAGACGGTTGAACAGGGTTGACTTGCCGACATTTGGCCGTCCGACCAGAGCAATAACAGGCTTCATTTTTTAATCCAGGGTAAATGCCTGCAGGGAACCGGCACGCGTTTGAACAACCAGTTTGTCGGCTGCAACCATCGGAGTCGTGCTTATCGCCGATCCATCCGTTTCGATCCGCGCCTTGAACGAGCCGTCATATGCCGACAGGAAATGGACATATCCCTTGAAATCGCCAACGGCAACCGCCGAACGGTAAGGCACTGGTGTCGTCAGATCCCGATAAGCCATTTTGTCATTACGCCAGACACTCTGGCCTCTCAGG
Organism: Pseudomonadota bacterium; assembly: GCA_023409175.1. Lineage (GTDB taxonomy): Bacteria > Pseudomonadota > Gammaproteobacteria > Burkholderiales > Burkholderiaceae_D > Oxalobacter. The sequence goes on along the minus strand of JAEYIG010000217.1, from coordinate 5,250 downwards.
TTGGACAGGGCATAAACCTTGTCTGACGAATCGACGGCATACACATAATTCTCATCAATGCTAACCCCGACCTTGCTTGAAAAATCCTTGACCCAGTAAGCCGAACCGTTCACGACGTCGAAACAACCCATCCGTCCCTGATAGGCGGTTGCACAGACGCCCTGACCATAAATGGCCGGTACGCCGGAGACGTCGGCTATTCTTTCGAGTTCCGTTGAACCACGAGGTTCCCCGATAGGCACTTCCCAACGGATAGCGCCATTATTCAACATCATTGAGATAATCCGTCCACCGGGCAATGCGACAACCGCAGTAGGGCCAACGGTTGCAATACCTGGCGATGAGCGCAACATCAGTGCAGGCGCGCGGTAAGGAACGATCCAGCGACGCTCGCCGGAAGCGGCATCATAGCCGGCAATCTGGTTGTCCATACTCCGGATGACAACCATATCCTGTGCAATAACGGGGGTAGTCAGTATTTCAGTCGTTACCGGGGATTTCCATTTTTCCTTCCCATCACTATCGAGTGCGATCAGGTTGCCTTTTTCACCGGCGACAACCACGGTATGTCCATCGCTGGCAACACCGGCTGTCAGCTTCATGCCGACATCCTTACGCCAGATCACCCCACCGCTGGCAGGGTCGACCTTGACAACGGTACCGTCTGCCGCTGCCGCATAAATGGCGTCGTAGGTAAAGGCCGGCGCAAAAGTATAGTTATCGGCTGATCCGACATTGACGGACCAGACACGATGTGGCGTCCCGGAAGGCGTGAACTGAACCAGCTCGGCAGGCGGATGCCGTGGAGCAGGCTTGGAAAACCAGCTGAACATGCTGCACCCCGAAAGGAGCAACAACAATGATGCGCCAACAAGAGCGAATGCCAATCGTATCCGTTTATTCACACGTTATCCTTTTGTTGCAGGTGAACCGCCGATTTCTTCCAGTTTCAATTGAATCAGTTGTTTTCCCGGATCATCAGGGGAAGCCTTGTCCAAAGCGGTCTGATAGGCTTTTCTCGCTTCTTCCACGTTGCCCTGAGCGACCAGAAGATCACCCTTACGGTCTTCGGCCAGGCTGACGAACGATTCAGGGAACTGGGCGGACATGACTTTCATGCCTTCGTCGTAGGCTTTCTCGTCCAGAAGGATTCCGGCAAGACGAACGCGTGCCATGGCCTTGTAACCGTCGAGGCTGCCGTTATCGATGACCCATTTAAGCTGGGCTTTGGTCCCTTCGATATCCTTTGCGTCATAAGCCATTTTGGCCGCAACCAGACTGATCATGGGCGCATAGGCAGTCCTGCCGAATTTTTCCTGCGTGTCCTTGGCAATGCGCTGTGCCCGTTCATTGTCATTGGCAACGACGGCACTCTGCATTTCGTAATAAAGTTGTGAGGCCTGGGCAGCCTGTTTGCGCTGGTAATATCCCCAATACGCATAAATTGCGTAACCTGCCAGAACGACGATCAAAACCCAGGTAATCCAGTTACCGTGTCTTTTCCACCATGCTTTGAGGGAATCGAGCTGTTCCTGTTCTTCTAAATCGTAAGCCATATCAAAATAAATTAATGAGAACAACAATCGTGCGAGGAATGGTCTTCTCCGCACCCGCACTCGCCGACGATCCGGTCTACCAGATAATCGGCCACTTTTTCAAACGGTACACTTGACTGGTTATTGCCTGTATTGTCAGAACGCAAAGCCTTGACACTTGCCTGTCCGCTCTTTACTTCATCTTCACCGATCAGCACGGCAAAAGTCGCCCCGCTTTCATCGGCTCGTTTCATTTGTGCCTTGAAACTGCCACCTGAATTGGCCGCTGCACAATAGACAATCACGTCCAGCCCCGTATTTCTCAGTGACTCTGCCAGAACAAACGCTTCCGGTAAAGCATCTTCGCCCTGATGTGCGATAAAAACATCAGCTTTGCTGGCGGCATTGGCGTCGCCCTGTGCTTTGAGGAGTTCGATCAGGCGTTCCATACCCAGTGCAAATCCACACGAAGGCGTGAATTTCCCACCGAACATTTCAAAGAGGGGATCATAACGACCGCCACCACAAACCGTACCCTGGGAACCGAGCTCTTCGCTGATCCATTCGAACACGGTCCGGTTATAGTAATCCATGCCCCGGACGAGGCGTGGATTGATCGTAAACGGAATGTTATTGCGTTTCAAGATACGCTGAACCCCCTCGAAGTGATCAAGCGAATCCTTTTCCAGATAATCGAGCAGTTTTGGAGCAGCATTGACCATATCCTGCATGGCCGGATTTTTGGTATCCAGAATCCTCAACGGATTGCTGTATAGACGGCGCTGCGCGTCCTCATCGAGCAGACCCTTGTGCTGTTCGAAATAAGCGATCAGATCGGCACGATGGCGATTGCGTTCTTCCGCATTGCCAATGGAGTTGATCTCAAGACGGATGTTCTGCAATCCCAGGTCGTCCCACAGACGCTGGCAAAGCAGAATCAGTTCGGCATCAATGTCCGGCCCCGGAAAACCGACGGCTTCGGCACCGATCTGGTGAAACTGGCGATAACGTCCCCGCTGCGGCCGCTCGTGTCGGAACATGGGACCGGAATACCACAGGCGTTTCGGTCCGTTATACGTAAGGTTGTGTTCAAGCACGGCACGCACGACACCTGCGGTGCTTTCAGGCCGCATCGTCAGCTGGTCACCGTTTAGGGAATCCTCGAAAGAATACATTTCCTTTTCGACGATGTCGGTAACGGCGCCCAACCCTCTGGCAAAGAGAGCCGTTTCTTCCACGATCGGCGTTCTGATCCGTTCATATCCATAGCTTTTCAAAACGGATTCAACGGTATTTTCCAGAAGTTCCCAGACAGGCGCTTCATCAGGAAGAATGTCGTTCATTCCCTTGATGCCCAGAATTTTCTTCACTTTTTTTGTCTTGTTCTCTTCAGACATGCTTATTCACGTTCTTGTTTGTTTTTCTAATCTGCCAATTCTTTTACGCCATAATGCGACCGGACATATTCAAGAATGATTTCCTGAAACTGTCTGCCGATATCATCTCCGCGCAAAGTCGCTTTTTTCTGGCCGTCCACGAAAACCGGAACCGCTGGCGATTCACCGTTTCCCGGCAGGCTGATCCCGATATTGGCATGACGGGATTCCCCCGGCCCATTCACAATGCAACCCATTACAGCAACACTCATCGTTTCCACCCCGGGATACCGTTCTTTCCATTCCGGCATCATATCGCGCAAATAGTTCTGGGTACCCGTCGCCAGTTCCTGAAACAGGCTTGAAGAAGTACGGCCACACCCCGGACATGAGGTCACCAGTGGTACGAAATTGCGCAAACCGGTTGTCTGCAACAGTTCCTGCGCGACAATCACTTCCCTTGTTCTGGCTTCGCCGGGCTCCGGCGTCAGGGAAATGCGGATTGTATCGCCAATTCCCTCCTGTAACAACACGGAAAGGGCCGCAACCGATGCCACAATCCCCTTGCTTCCGACACCCGCTTCAGTCAGTCCCAGATGCAAGGCATAGCTGCAACGTGAGGCAAGTTCGCGATAAACGGCGATCAGGTCCTGAACCTGAGATACCTTGCACGACAAAACGATGTGATCGGCTGGCAAACCCAGTTCAACTGCCCGGTCGGCACTCTCAATAGCCGAACGGATAAGCGCTTCATACATCAGGCTCTGTGGCGGCAAAGGATCAGCCCGTTTTGCATTCTCATCCCTCAGACGCTCCAGCAATGCCTGATCCATACTTCCCCAGTTGACCCCGATACGTACAGGCTTGTCGTACCGGCACGCTACTGCGATCATTTCGGCAAAATGAGCGTCTTTCTTGGCACCCTGCCCGACATTGCCCGGATTGATGCGGTATTTGGAGAGTGCCTTTGCGCATTCGGGAAACTGCGTCAACAACAAATGCCCGTTGTAATGAAAATCGCCAACCAGTGGAATATCCACCCCTTCAGCATCCAGCCTTTCCCTTATAACAGGAACAGCCTGCGCCGCTTCAGGTGTATTGACCGTCAACCGAACCAGTTCCGAACCGGCTTTCGCCAGTTCAACAATTTGCATGACAGTCGCATTGATGTCGTCAGTGGCGGTATTGGTCATCGACTGGACGACAACCGGTGCACCGTTACCGATCACGACCGTTTTTTTCCCTTGCCTGACGATCACGCCAAACGTTTTCTTTCTGGGCGCAATACCGTTCACAAGCGCTGTACTGTTGGATTTCATCAGGCTACTTCAATGTCACTTTCGCTACGGAGTTGGTCGTATTGGATACCAGATCGACAGGCGCGCCCTTGAATTCCATATTGACACCCGGGGCAAATCCTACAATGACCGTCACCGGTTCCGTCACGTCAAGCTGACGTTTTTCACCCGGTTTGCCGATATATTCCGCCATGACCGTTCCGTCTTTTTTCTGGATCTGCAACCAGGATTTTTCCCGGAAGCTGATGACAAGCGGAGAACCTTTTGCTGCCGGCGTTTGAACGGCTGTCGCGGAAGCAGCCTGTGCATTAGTCGCCTGCACAGGCGCACTGGCATTAGGGGACGTCGTCCCTGCTACCGTGCCCGCAGCCTGATCTGCCGGTTTGTTTTCAGCATTCTGTGCCTGATCGTTTATCGGAGAAACCTCTTTGGTTTCCGTTGCTGGTGCTGCCGGAGGAGTTGCCGGTTCAGCTTTGGGTGCAACGGCTTCCGGCGTTTCTTTCTTGAACGTATTCATGAAAGAGAAAAACTTCATGTTTGCAGCCACAACCAATACGCCGAGAACAATAATCAGGAGAATGGCGATTTTACCTGATGACCCCCGTTTTTTCCTGAATGGCTCACGGTTTTTAGAGAAGGGTTCAGGCCCTTTTCCCGGTGTAGCATTCACAGACGAAGGGACTTTTTTCTTTTCTGCAAACAAGGCAACCAGCGGTTCAGGGTCTACTTGCAATAAACGGGCATACGCCCTGACAAAACCTCTTGCGGTTGCCATGCCGTGCAAGGCGTCATAGTCGTCGGCTTCAATATAACGAACCTGGCGGACCGACATCTTAAGGCGTGATGCGATCTGTTCTTCCGATATGCCTGCGGCAATCCTTCTGGCTGCCAGAATGGCACCCGGTTTTTGAGGCGCTGCCGTATCGGTTGAAGAAACGCTGCCGTTATCGGTTTGCTGCGAGGCATCTTTTTCTGGACTGGAGGAGGGATTGTTTTCCATTTTCTTTGTCTGTTCGTTATCCATTTACCACTCCATCATAA
>JAEYIG010000209.1 GCA_023409175.1 Pseudomonadota bacterium | reverse complement strand
ACCAGATATTCAATACCAGCGTATCCAGGTTCATTTCAAAGGAACTCGTTTTCGACAATACGTTCCCGATCGACTACAAATCCTCATACAAAAACAAAACCATCAGCGTCGTGCTGGTCGGCAAGGAACTGAACGAACACACCATCGAAGGAATCAGAAAAAGCCTTCAGCACTATGGCCTCGGCGACGCCACCCTGGAACTGAAACAGGTTGGAATGCACGAGCAGGACATCAATGCCGTACGGACAGCACTGGCAAAAGACATTCTTGAAAACAACAATCAGGAAGCCCAGAAGAAAGAACAGATCCTGGAAACCCTGCAGGCAGAAGCCCAGACGGCAGCAGCCAAGGCAAAAGAAGAAAAAGAAAAACTGTATTCAGGCATCGCCCATGAAATTTACATTCAGTATCCTGAAGTCAATGAACTGTTCTTTGCCGACGCCTTCGTCTCAAAACAGAAAACCGAAAATGTATTCGATCAGACTCCGACAGTCGTTGTCGTCAGCCGGAAAGTACTGAAAAATGATGTCAAAAAGAAAATCGAGAAATGGATGAAATACCGTTTCAATTCACCCAAGGTACAGATCATTTTCGTTAACCGCTAAGTTCATGCATTCCGACATGAGAAAATTATCCGGGAAAAAACGAAGAACCCGAAAATCAGCTTTTCCTGTGAAGGGCATTCTTCAACACCTGTCCTGGTACGAGCGATTCCAACTCGAATGGCGAAAGCTCATCCATCCGGTATACGATGCGTTGCCGGTTATCACTCTCCGTATCGGCAATGTACTTCATGATCCGCAGCCCGTTCAACCGGATCATGGGCCGGGAAGCATAGGTCTTCAGCATAAGCTCGCATTTTTCTCTGTCCTTTTCTGCCCTGCTTTTGGCAATCATCTCCTCGACATGGTCAAAGATCTCCTGCAACATCCGGTTGCCGCTCCCTTCCATGGCAACGACGTTATATCGGTACTTCCACCGAATGTCATCCCATCCTGCAGCGGCATTGCAGATATGTCCATAATGCTCCAGGAATTCATCCGGAGTCATTCCCCTCCGTGACGATTCAGCCTGCACGTATTCAGGATTGTCGTTGCCGTCACCGAACCTCCACTGGCGTTTATCACGATCGGCCGAAAACACGTAACCATCGACATAAACGTTAATGAAGTTCTCAAATGATTCCTCGACTATCATCCTGACCTCCTTTGTTGGGGATAAGACTGCCTGCCACTTGCCTGTTTAAATGTCCTGATCGTCAATCATATTCGGTTGTCAAGGAAAATCCAACAAAAAGCGGGAACAAAGTCCTCGAATTTCTTATTTCTGATTCTTTACCCACTCTCTATTTCTCCTGCTTCATTCCATTTGGCATCCATTCACACATCTTTTAACTAAAGATAAATAAACCGGCCAGACCCTCCATAAAATAGTACTCAGCAATGTGGATAAACATTTCATATTCAGGAATTGTCCGGCATCCCCGTCTTAGCGGAAGCCTTACATGAAATAACCGGTTCACTATTTTCAGAATCACATGATGGAAAATACATTGATCACTATCGACAAGGAATTTCTCGTCAAGACGTTGACCCATCAGCACGTCGTGATCATTCTCATGCTGCTCGCCGTATTGGCAGTCATATTCCTCTGCCTGTGCATTAAACGGTTCCGCAATAACGTCCCGGCCCATAGCGTTCGCGTATTCATCGCGTTTTTCTCTCTTTACCTGGTCGAAAAACTGGTACTGCAATTCGTCGAAATACATCATATTTCGTTGATTACACCCAGAGAAATCCGGTTCCTGTTCCTGATGGCCGTCGTTGCCCTGGCCATCCGGGAATGCTTTCTTTTCGCCAACCAGTTCAACAAATATCTGATCAAAAGCGGCAGAAACACGACCTCGGCACAGCTTATAACCCGGGTCATAAAAATTACTTCCGCAATCTGCATCCTGCTCATGTTCGGAGAACATTTCGGCATGAGCTTTGCCGGGCTGCTGACCTTTGGCGGCATCGGAGGCATTGCCATCGGTCTGGCAGGCAAAGATGTCCTCTCCAACCTTTTCTCGGGCGTCATGCTGTATTTCGACCGGCCATTCAATATCGGTGACTGGATCAGCTCACCGGACCGCCAGATAGAAGGTACCGTTGTCGAAATCGGTTGGCGCATTACGAAAATAATGACTTTCCAGAATCGCCCCCTGTATGTTCCCAACTATGTCTTCTCATCCATCTCGGTGGAAAATCCGGGAAGGATGCTGAACTGGCGCATTAACGCGTCCATAGGCATCGTCTCGGATGATGCCGGCAAAATAAAGACCATCGTCAGCCAGATAAAGGACATGCTCGAAAAAAACGATGCCATCGACAAAAGTCAGGCCCTTGTCGTCAACTTCGACCAGATCGGGAATTATTCTCTTAACATCCTTGTCTATTGTTTTACGAAAACGACTGTCTGGGCAGAATGGCTGCAAATACAGGAAGACATCTACCTGGCCATCATCGATATTGTCCAGAAAAACGGTTCCAGCATCGCGAACCCGACTCAGACCATCATTCTCGATCAGGAAGCGAAATCGTA
>JAEYIG010000143.1 GCA_023409175.1 Pseudomonadota bacterium | reverse complement strand
TGCGCTTTGCGCGCCAGCGCCACAATGCAGCGAGACCGCCCAGCATACAGGCTTCGCTTGAACCGACGGTCGAGGTACCGATGGTGGTGGCGGAATCCGGGGCGTTCCAGAGATCGGCGATCATGTGGACGCAATAGTTTTCAATGGCGGCCGTTTGTGGGTATTCGTCCTTGTCGATCATGTTCTTGTCGATCGACAGGTCCATCAGCCAGTGCAGTTCCTCTTCCTCAAAGGTCTGGCAGAAAGTGGCGAGGTTCTGGCGGGCATTCCCGTCCAGATACAATTCGTCGTGAACGACCTGATAAACGTCATAAGCGTTTTGCTCGTCGTTGGGAAAGGTCTTTTTGTTGGCTGCCTGGGCAACAAAAGGGGAGCCGAAAATCGGATCGTTACGGGTCAGGTCAGTAGTGCTAAGGTATGCCATTGAAGCCTCCAGTGTGCTTAGCGGTTGATAACATGCCGGTCCGCCGGGACAGGATTGTCCTGACGGGCGTTTTTCATTTTTCCGTGGCAGGTGATGCGTTGACTGAAACTCATGGGGTTCAGCCGTGTTTTGTTCAAAGAAATGTAAAACGGAAAAATTGCGTATTCGAACGGGTTTAATGTACCCGGACTGTCATTTCACCATTTGAGCTTCATTAAAGGGAGGGGCATTAACCGGGTTCGTCCGGTTGCAAAACGGCAGGGGTTTGACGAGGGGAAAAGACGTCCGGAATATTTCAGTCATTTACCCGTTTGGATCAACCGGGACGGGGTAAAAAAGATTTTTTAAAGGGCCATAAAAAAACGGAATGGGAGAGCATTCCGTTTTTTGCGAAAAGGAAAAGGCCGGGATCAATGTCCGGTAGAATCCATATCCTGTGCGGCTTCGAACAGGAACCAGATGCGCCGTTCGGTTTCATCTATCCAGTTTTCGATCAGGCTGGCAGTGGCGACATCGTTGAATTTGTCGCAGACCTCATGCGCGTCGCGCATGGAGCCCAGAAGGCTCAGATTGTCGTCTTTCAGTTCATTCAACATATCCAGCGGATCGACATACGGTTCGTTGTTGTCACGAATGCGTTGCAGTTTGGAAACTTCACCGATGGAATGCAGGGTCAGGGCACCCAGTTTGCGGACGCGTTCTGCGATATCGTCCGTCATGGCAAAAAGCTGGTCGGCATGTTCATCGAACAGCAGGTGGTAGTCGCGGAAATGCGGGCCACTCATATGCCAGTGGAAATTCTTGGTTTTCATGTAAAGCGCGAAAACGTCAGCCAGGATGGGATTCATGGCTTTCTGGATCTTGGTGATGCCTTCCGCGGACAGGTCGGAAGTGGTGTGCAAACGGGAAACCGGATTCGATTTTTTCATGGAAGACCTCGATATATCAATTTTATTGACTGTTTTGCTACCTGTGGCGGCTGACTGTTTCGTGGACATTTTTTACCCAATCATAAAAGGTATGAAACATGTTTCAGGGAATCAAATGATGGTCAACAGGTAGTCACCGAACAATTTTGTGGTTGTTCCAGACACCGGCGAACTGATCATTGGTATGGAAACATGTTACATCAAAAGACACTTTCCTGCAGAGAGCGGAAATTTTTAATGAAAGTGAAAGGTAAACGCGCCCTTCAATTTCTTTCACTATTCAATATTAATGATGAACAAAAGAATGTTTTTGATCTCAGTCAGAGAGCCATGGATATATTGACATTTGGAAAAGGCAAAATAAAAGCCGGCTGAGAAGCCGGCTTTTATCGGAAGAAGGGCGGATCAGTCTTCCCTGCGCATGTGCGGGAACAGGATGACGTCGCGGATGTTCGGGGAATCGGTCAACAGCATGACCAGACGGTCGATGCCGATGCCGCAACCGCCGGCCGGAGGCATCCCGTATTCAAGGGCGCGGATGTAATCGGAATCGTAATACATCGCTTCCTCATCACCTGCATCCTTGGCTTCGACCTGTTTCATGAAGCGCGCGGACTGGTCTTCCGGATCGTTCAGTTCCGAAAAACCGTTGGCGATTTCACGGCCGACCATGAAGAGTTCAAAACGTTCAGTGATGCCTTCGCGGGTATCGGATGCGCGGGCCAGTGGGGAGACTTCGACAGGGTAGTCGATGATATAGGTCGGTTCCCACAGTTTCGCTTCAGCCGTTTCCTCAAAGAGGGCAAGTTGCAATGCACCGACGCCAGCCGTCGGCAGGAGCTTGACGCCGAATTTTTTCAGTTCGGTACGCAGGAAATCCGCGTCGTTCAGCTGTTCGGAGGTGTAATGTGGCGCGTATTTCGAAATCGCTTCCAGGATAGTGAACCGCCGGAATGGTTTGGAGAAATCCAGTTCCTTGCCCTGATACGTGATGACAGGGGTGCCGTAGGTATCGACGACAGCCTGACGGATGACGGTTTCGGTGAAATCCATGAGCCATTTGTAATCGACATAAGCGGCATAGAATTCCATCATCGTGAATTCAGGGTTATGACGGGGGGAAACGCCTTCGTTACGGAAGTTGCGGTTCAGCTCGAAAACCCGTTCGAAGCCGCCGACCAGCAGGCGTTTCAGGTACAGTTCAGGAGCGATACGCATGAACATCTGCATGTCCAGCGCATTGTGGTAAGTGATGAACGGTTTGGCCGCTGCACCGCCTGGAATCGCATGCAGCATAGGGGTTTCGACTTCCATGAAGCCGTTGTCGCCCATGAAACGGCGGATCGAGGAAATGGCAGCCGTTCTTGCCTTGAATGTGCGGCGGGTTTCCTCGCTCATGATCAGATCGACATAACGCTGGCGGTATTTCAGTTCCTGATCGGACAGGCCGTGGAACTTGTCAGGCAACGGCCGAACCGATTTGGTGATCAGGCGCACTTCTGAAACCCGGATGGAGAGTTCTCCCGTTCTGGTTTTGAACAGCGTACCGGTTGCACCGAGAATGTCGCCGATGTCGTAGCGCTTGAAAGCGTCATGCGCTTCCTTGCCGGTTGCGTCGTTAGACAGAAAAAGCTGGATACGGCCATTGGCCTGCAATCCGGAAGAATCCTGCAAGGTGGCAAAGGACGCTTTTCCCATGACCCGCTTCAGCATCATGCGGCCCGCAACACACACTTCGATTTGGGCGGCTTCAAGCGCTTCGTTATCCATACCGTCGTATTTCGCGTGAATGTCGTCAGCCTTGTCTTTTGGACGGAAATCGTTCGGATAAGCGACGCCCTGTTCGCGCAGGGCAGCCAGTTTGGCACGGCGTTCAGCCATGATGGAATTTTCATCCTGGACGGGAGCCGCAGGTTCGTTGTTTTGTGTTTGCGTGGTCATGATGCGATGGAATTTCTTTAATTTATGAAAAATTCTGCTTTAACGTTCTTTATACACCCTGTTTGAGCGATTCGAGAATGAAATCGTCCAGATCGCCATCCAGAACGGCTTTGGTATTGCCGGTTTCGTGGTTGGTCCGCAAATCCTTGATGCGGGAATTGTCGAGAACATATGACCGGATCTGGTGACCCCAGCCGACGTCGGTCTTGGAATCCTCGAGTTTCTGCTGTTCGCTCATGCGCTTTCGCAGTTCCAGTTCAAACAGGCGCGACTTCAGCATTTCCCATGCATCGGCACGGTTGCGGTGCTGGCTTCGGTCATTCTGGCACTGGACGACGATGCCGGTCGGGGCATGCGTCAGACGGACGGCGGAGTCCGTCTTGTTGATGTGCTGGCCACCCGCGCCGGAGGCACGGTAGGTATCGACACGAACGTCAGCCGGATTGATGTCGATTTCGATGGAATCATCGACTTCCGGATAAACGAAAAGGCTGCAGAAAGACGTGTGGCGACCGTTGGACGAATCGAACGGTGATTTCCGGACAAGACGATGGACGCCGGTTTCCGTGCGGAGATAGCCGTAGGCATAATCGCCTTCGACCTTGATCGTCGCGGTCTTGATGCCAGCGACTTCACCGTCGGACTGTTCCAGGATCGTTGCGGTAAAGCCCTTGCGTTCGCAGTAGCGCAAATATTGGCGAAGGATCATCGAGGCCCAGTCCTGCGCTTCCGTTCCGCCTGCACCGGCCTGAATGTCGATAAAACAGTTGCAGGGATCCATCTGGTTGGAGAACATCCGGCGGAATTCGAGTTTTTCGATCTGGTCCTGCAATTCGAGCGTGTCGTCATCGACCGCTTTCAGGGTGTCGTCGTCCTGCTCTTCCTTTGCCATTTCGAAGAGTTCTGCGGCATCGTCCAGACCCGATTTGATCCGGGTGAGCGAAAGGACGACGTTTTCAAGCGATTTTTTTTCCTTGCCGAGATCCTGGGCCTTCTTGGGATCGTTCCAGACGTCCGGGTCTTCCAGTTCGGCGTTTACCTGCTCAAGCTTGTCTGACTTGGCAGCGAAGTCAAAGATACCCCCGTAAGGCAGTTTCACGTTCGGTCAGGTCCGAAATGCGGTGGGCGATTGAATTGAGGCGTTCAGCTTCCATAGTGATATGTCTTTAAATCGTTAAATGCAAAAGGGAAATTATACCTTAGAGGACACAAGCCGTCGCGGTATTTGGCCGATTTATCGTCGCCG
>JAEYIG010000128.1 GCA_023409175.1 Pseudomonadota bacterium | reverse complement strand
TGCTTCGTGCGCCGATTCCGGTTTTTTTGCAGAACTGTTTCCAGTCTTGGCAACGGGCTCTGAATTGTCCGGATAACTAAAAGAACGGGTTGGTTTTATTTTTCAAAAGCGGGCTTTACGCCTGCTTTTTTATTTTTTGCCTCATTCGCTTTTTCCCGCTTTTCTTTTTCCATTTTATGGATAAATGTTTTCCAACCCGTCATAATTGACGGGTCCGCTTCCTGAAACCGGACGGTGCTGTTTTGTTTTTATACGGTGACATCATTTTGGAGCGCTTATGAAAAACACTCCGCCATTGACGCCGCGAGAGAAGGAAATCCTTGATCTTTCCTTGGGCGGTGCCGGTTGCAAGCAGATCGCCTTTCAACTGGGTATCAGTACGAATACGGTCAAAAAGCATCGAAGTCGTATTCTGGCCAAAAGCGGTGCCAGCAATGTCGTCGAACTGGCCGAAATCGCTGTCGAAAAAAAATAAACTGCCTTATCTCTCTTCCCTGAACCTGTTAACTTCCCGCCAAAAAGAAGTCGCTTTGAAGATCGCGCAAGGAAAATCCTGCAAGCTGATCGCACGTGAACTCGGCATTCATTTCCAGACGGTCATGAAACATCGGGAAAACCTCTACCGCCGGCTGGGGGTTTCGGGGGCTATCGCTTTGACGATACGGCTGAAAGGAGGTAGTCCTTGAGACCCCGTTATCCCATTCCTTGTAAAACCGGTATTCCCCGTCAATCAGACAGGCACGGATTCACGATTTGAACAAGTCATTGCATGTTTTCGTCTTTTCCGAAAATCGGTTTCTGCTTTTCATGTGGTCAATCTGTTTTTCCGTCTTTTTGTCGACCCGTCTTTCATTCTGTCAATACGTTATCGGTGCCATTTTCTTCAGATCCCAAAAAGGCAAGACTCTTCTTGTGAAACATTTATCAATCAGTGGGAGAAGACGATGGACGAATGGACAAGACTGACAGCCAACCGGGTTTTCATTTCCGATCTGGGCGAAAACCAGACGGCGGAGATAGGCGGGGTAAAAACGGAAATAGGACGCTTCGCCGTCTGGGCTCCGGTACCGAAGGGCAATCATAACGTGGTCGAAGTGGGTAGCAACGTGGCCGCTTTGATGGATAAATACAATGTGCCTGCCGAACGGGTTTTGAGGCTGATGACAAATGGAGGCGCTCATGGCTGAGGTAGGGCTGGCCGAACTATTCACGGCGATAAATGAAGCCATGCTGCATGCACAGGCGGCGGTGACCCGCTTGACGCTTGATGAATACTGGCGTTACTTCCAGCCGACGAACATTTTGCGGCGCGATGGTGACGATCAGGCGAATTCGCCCCATGAGGAAGCGCTGGCGCCCGTGACCCGCAGGATCGTGATTCCCTATCCGGATGATTCGGGGGTGCTGAAGGAAATCAATGTGCCGCTGGTGACACTCGTGCATCACAACACGTTCAATCTTGATGAAGTGAAGCTGAAGATGCGGGTAGCGACGTCTGTGGATCGCCCTGGTGGGCCGCTGAAGGTATCACTTCAGCCGTTAAGCAGGGTACAGGAAACCGATGGCAAAAACGATGTGACGGATGCTGCCGGAAAGCTTGAAGAACCGGGTCAGGAAATTGAGCTGGTTTTCAAACGGGATGCGCCTCCTGAGGGTATTTCCCGGATTACCAATGAAGCGATCAAGCTTCTCTAACAAGAAAGGATGGTGAATTATGGCTGACATAACCGATAAATTTGCAGGTCTGCCTCTCGGGCTTTTGGTCTGTACGCCGATTATCGAAGTTGCAAAAGGGCAGTCCGAATTGTGCCGGGTATATCTCGATTACGTTTACAAACTGGCGTTTATCGACGGCGATCCGACCAAAGGCACCAAAACGATTTCGTTCAATCTGACGCGTCCGGTGACCGATGGTGCCGGCAACATCACGACCCAGCAGGTGACGGTGACGGCACCCCTGATTTCGCTGGTACCCGTACCGGCATTCACGATGGATGAAGCGACCGTCCGTTTCACGATGGAAGTGAAGGAACAGGTAGTGGACAAGTCCAACAGTTCGGCGACGTCCAAAGTGGATACGAGCATGTCTTTCTGGGGGTTCCATGCGCAGATTTCCGGAAGCGTGACGGCAGGTTCCGAACATACCCGTTCGACTGACCAGTCGGCGAAGTATGAAATCTACGCCCGTGCGGCCCAGCAGGCACCTGCTGAAGGGATGGCGAAGCTCTCCACAGTCTTTGCGTCAGTGATCGAACCGGTTCCGGCTGGCAGCGGCAGCTGATTGTCCTTGAAACATCCGGCGGATCGTTTCGCCGGATACCATTGGAGGGTAGGATATTATGGCGTTGACTAAAAATCCGGTATTGCTTTCATCTCAACAGGAATTGATCAGCAAGGGAGGCGATCCGAAAGATCCGGGAGTGACCAGTCCCCCGGCCAATTTTTCGGTGACGGACTTTCGGGTTTTTGCCGAGGAACATACGAGAAAACGTATCTGGAGGTCCCGTATTGAATACAGAAAGGCGTGCCATGAGGGAAACAATTCGTCGTACTACCTTGGCGCAGGAGTTTATCCCTGCGGGCTGATGTATAGCGGAGGGTACAAAACCTACTATGCAAAAGGCAAGGGAAACCGGGAAATCGCGGTTATTGTTGACAAGGCAACGTCCGAACAGGCCCGTCGTGCGGAACAGGAGCATTGTGATGATATTCTGCGGGCGTACAAACTGACTCTGAAGGAGATGGACGATGCTATCGCAAGGGCACAGAAAAGACTGCAAGCTGTCATGTCCAGAGCGTTTACCGAAAGAAGTTTCTCAAAAAGTACGGCGCTCAGGATGGCAAAAGACATTCTGAAGCAGGAATGTCCCAATAACACGCTGAAGAAGATTGTGGAAGAGTCGCTTCAGCAGGATACAGTCCTGCATTCGTTCACGGAAAAAATGGGCGCGCTGTATCTGGATACGGCCGCCAAAACGGCAACACGGGATTTTAATGGGTGGCATACGTTTGAAATCGACCGGAACGAATACAAGCCCTGGTTTGCCTCTTGCAGAGGGTATGATGTTACACGGTACGATTACAGAAAACTGTTGATGCCCCTCTGGATTGCGCAGGGTAAAACCTCCCCATCTTCTGTCTCCATCATTACCTTGTCGTAAAAGCGGTTTTTGTGAGAACAGGACTATCTGTTCCGTCGGGGGTGAAACAGATTACGGTATGCAATTGCATTTTCAAAACAGAAATTTTCGATTTCTTCCATCAGTCCACTCCAGTAACTTGTGTCGCCCTCACGATAGATGGTGCGATAGAGGGGGATGAGTTCCGGATAATGCCTGCCGATGGCACGGGCGACCTTGTTGCGGGCGGCGTTTTTCAGGTTCAGGTTTTCAAACCAGTAGGTATCGACCCAGTGGGATGACGCTTTCACGATTTCCGTAAAATCGGTGATGCCCGGGAATATGGGCGACATGAACAGGACGGTACCGATTCCGGCTTCATGCAACTGGTGCAGGGCTTCCAGCCGTCTTTTGGCGTCCGGTGCGCGTGGCTCAAAATGGCGGCGGAAGGTGTCGTCGAGCGAATTGAGCGAGATGGCGACTTCGACGTTTTCGAGGTTGCCGATCAGGTCGATGTCCCGCAGGACAAGGTCGGATTTGGTGATGATCGTGATGTGGGCATGGGTGTCCTGCAATTGTTCGAGGATCTGCCGTGTGATGCGGTATTGCTTTTCAAACGCGTTGTACGGATCGGTGACGGAACTGATGACGATGCTTTTTCCGTCGAACCGGCCGGTTGGAACCGGTTTGTCGCATTGTTTGATATCCAGGAAATCGCCCCAGTCTTCCGTATGGTCCGTGAAGGTTTTCATGAATTCGGCGTAACAGTACACGCATTTGTGCGGGCAGCCGACATAGGGGTTGACGACATAATCGACCCCGGGCAGTTTTGAGGGCGTGATCCAGTTTTTGACCGGGATGGTTTTCCTGGCGATCATGGGTTCCTTTTTTCAGGACGGTCAAAACGGAAAAGCCGTTTCATCGTGCTTTGACCCGACTGGGTAAAAAAGCCTGAAACGGCTTGTCGGGTATTACCAGAACCAGCTTCTCGGCCGGACGTCTTCAGCCTCGACTTCCAGGATGTCGGGATCTTCCAGCATATGGTCAGGCAGCGCTTTCAGCAGTTCTTCCATGTTTTTTGCGGTTTCGATTGCGTTCATGCTGGCCCGGTGCGGTCTGGCGAAAATTCCCGGCCAGAAAAATTCGTTGTATTGGGGACGGTTGACGAACGCGAGTGCCGGTTCGTGCAGGGAAAACGCGACGTTGACCCGGTCGTTGTTGCCGCGTGCGTCGAGCTTGATCCATCGGTGGCCGACATGGACGGCATTGAAACAGTGCACGCAATAGCCTTCGGAGTCGTCTTCTTTTTTCGTCAGGTGCTGGTAACACAGGCCGGTCGGGATTTTCTGCGAACGCAACAGGGCGGCCAGAAGGTTGGCCTTGGCATGGCAGATGCCGGTTTTGTGTTTGAGGACGTCGGATGCCTTTGCGGTGACAATGGGGGCATTGACGTCAATGGAATGGGAAATTTCGTCACGCACGAACTCGAATGCGATCCGCACCTTTTCCAGTTCGCTGTTGACGCTTTTGAAGAGGGCTTTGGCCTGTTCGCGTACGTTTGGCGATGAATAATCGATGTATGACGTTTCCTGCAAGAAGATATCGACGCTCATTTTTCCATTTTCCGTTTAAAAGGATCGGGAACCGGCCATCATCTGGCCAGCCCAAAACATGATTTTACCCTGATCGGCCACTTATTTCATTGTCGGCTGATTTCTGTAACCGGATATGGGGACGGTTTTTGAAAATTCAAATGGAAAAGAAGAGGCCGTTTTTCCGGTCGGAACCAGTGCCGGCCAGCCTTGCCGACAGGATTGTTTTTAAAGAAAAAATTTTGGATGTCAAAAACCGTTTTTCATATAAAATAGGGCAGCTGGAAAGCCGGGCCGTTTGAGCCCCTATCCCGTTTTTCATATGGTTTACGCCTTGTATGAGCAGGCGCCATTGTTTCAGTTGTTTCAGTTAAGAGGCCCGGATGTCTTCTTATTTCCTGTTACACGGTCACCGTTTCGCCCTGTCGGCCTTTTCTTCTTCAACCGGTCTGGAAATCAGGAAACGGGGCCAGCACGAAACACAGTTTTTTTACCTGCAAAAGGGTTTTGTCACCGTTGAGGACGAGCGCGGTTACTGGACTGTC
>JAEYIG010000112.1 GCA_023409175.1 Pseudomonadota bacterium | reverse complement strand
ATTTTTACGCCACCCAGAATTCCGAGTACAACCAGGACTTCTATCAGGCCGACATCCAGCTGACCTCCAGTTTTGATTTTGGCCCGTCAAGACACAAGCTGACGTATGGCTTTCAGGGTGACAAAACCGATACCGATTTCCTTCGGAAAAGCACCTCGACAAACCTGTCCACCGGCATAACAACGAACACCACGACCAGCACCTTTGTCGACACGACGACGACCCGGGCCGACTTTTACGTGCAGGATGAAATCAAGCTGTTCAATGACCGCTTCAAAATCATTCCGGGCGTAAGGCGCGCCTACTATTCCCTTGAACCGGAAAACAGCCCGCATTACTCGTCCATAGCCGGAAAGGAGCCAAAGAAAATCTCCGAGACGAAATGGCTGCCGCAACTTGGAACGCTCTTCAAACTGACTGATCAGTATTCTGTCTATGGCCGCTATGCCGAAGGTTTCAAGATGCCGACAGCCGAACAGCTCTACTACACCGCCTCAATGGGAACAATCGAAATGATCCCTAACCCGGACCTCAAACCGGAAGAAGTCAAATCGCTTGACGCCGGATTCAGGGGACAATTCGACAAAGGCTGGTTCTCGGTCGGTGCCTTTTACAGCGATTACACCAACTTCATCCAGAGCCGCAAGGAAGTGCCCGGCACCAACTACTACACGTCCCAGAACCTCGACAAGGTCAAGCTCTGGGGCT
Source organism: Pseudomonadota bacterium (assembly GCA_023409175.1). Lineage (GTDB taxonomy): Bacteria > Pseudomonadota > Gammaproteobacteria > Burkholderiales > Burkholderiaceae_D > Oxalobacter. The sequence continues at coordinate 5,527 of JAEYIG010000112.1, read as the reverse complement.
TCGAGGCATCCGCGGAATGGCAGGTCGCCCGGAACTGGACCTTGAACGGTAGCGCCGTCCTCCAGCACGGCAAGCAAAAAAACCTGAACAGCGGCAATTATGTCCCATTCGATGGCGCGTCTCCCTTATCCGGTGTGCTCGGCGTCAAATACGAGATGCCGAAATACGGCCTGTCCACCCAGCTTATGGGCACCTTTTCAAAAGGCATAGACCGGGTCAGCGACCAGAAATACTTCAAACCCGGCGGATATGCCGTTTATGACGGATACGTCAACTGGAAAATCGACAAGACATTCACCCTGACCGCTTCCGTCCTGAACCTCCTGAACCGGCGTTATTTCGAAAGCACGGCAAGCGCATTCGATGTCAGCCCAGCGTCCGCCAGCACGATGTATACCAACCCGCTTGAGCTTGCCACCGGTTTGGGCCGTACCTTTGCCGTTTCGCTCTCGGCCCGCTTCTGATGGAGAGAACATGAACGATAAAAGCAAACCCGCTCCCGTCACACATCCCCGCGCAAGCTGGATTGATCCGATGACGGGCAAAACAGTGCCATTTCAGCCATTGATGAAAGAAATGGCTGAAAAATCCGTCGTCCTGCTTGGCGAAACACACGACATCGCCGAAGTCCACCGATGGCAACTGCATGTGGCTGCAACGCTTTATGCGTTGCGCCCCAACATGATGATGGGCTTCGAAATGTTCCCACGCCGTCTCCAGAGCGTTCTCGACGAATGGGTAGACGGCAAACTCGACACGAAAACCTTCCTTGAAAAAGCGGAATGGCTCGATGTCTGGGGCTTTCCTGCCGAACTGTACCTTCCGCTGTTCCATTTCTGCCGGCAAAACAAGGTACGGATGCTCGCCCTGAACTGCTACAGGGAACTGGTCACACGCGTCGGCAAACTGGGATGGGATGCCATCCCTGAAGCCGGGCGCGACGGCCTGACACCCGCTGCACCGGCAACCGAAGCCTATTATGAGCGCCTTGCGGGCTACAGAAAGCATGATCCGAAAATACCGTCGCCCACGCCTTCCCCGGACCCGGACCGTTTCATGCGTGCCATGCAAACCTGGGATCGGGCTTTTGCCTGCAACATCTTTCATGCACTGAACGAAATCCCGGAAAACGAACCGAAACCGATCGTCATCGGCATCATCGGACGCGGCCATCTCGAATATGGACATGGCACCCCATACCAGCTGGCCGACCTCGGCATCGTTGATACCGCCGTGTTATTGACCTCCGATCAAAAACAGTGGCAACCCGAACCCGACCGGAAAATGGCCGATGCCGTTTTCCGCATCGACATGCCCGAGCCCCGGGCAGAAAGGATAGCCATGCCGAAAAACCGTGAAAGCGAACCAGCCCAAAATGAATGACACCCTGAAACGTATCGCTTCCCTGACGGCCCTGTGTATCAGGGGGCCGGGAGGCAAAATCGGTATCCTTTACTGCTTCATCGTACTGGCACTGAATCTTGTCGAAATCCAGCTGGCATTGAAAATGATCACCTGGAACAAGGACTTTTTCAGTGCGCTGGAAAAATACGATGCACAGGCGGCACTCTGGCAAATCGGCGTTTTCGCCATCATCACCCTTGCGAGCGCCTCACAGTACCTGATCGCCACCTACATCCGTCAACTCGTCCAGATCCGCTGGAGAACGACACTGACACAGGCCTCCCTTGAACGCTGGTTCTCCAACAAGGCTTACTGGCACCTGAATACCGACGAAAACTCACCGCTGGACAATCCCGACCAGCGGATTTCGGAAGACTGCCGGATTTTTGTCGACAGGCTGACCGGAAAAGTCCTCGATCTCTTCACCGGGCTCGTCGGGCTGACGACCTACGTCGCCCTCCTCTGGAAACTCTCGGCCTTCCCGATAGCCTTTACGCTCTTCGGAACGCCCATTGTCATCGAACATTATCTCGTCTGGGCAGCCCCGATCTACGTCCTCATTTCAAGCGGCCTCACCCACTGGATGGGCAAGCCGCTCATGAAGCTGAACGTCATCCAGCAACACCGGGAAGCGGACATGCGCTTCGCACTGGCACGGTTGCGGGAATCGAAAGAAGCCGTCGCCCTTGAAAACGGCGAACAGGCCGAACGCGACATCATCGACCGCCGATACAAACGCATCCTCGAAAACTGGCGGCATCGCATCAACCGGGAATTCATCCTCGGCATCTTCACCCGCCCCTATTACATGACCGTCCTTCGCATCCCCCTCTTTCTGGCTTTCCCGGCCTACATGATGGGATACGTCGCCCTGGGTGGCCTGATGCAGCTCGGCTCTGCCTTTACACGACTGGTCACCACCCTCTCATGGTTCATCTTTTCATACAAGGAACTGGCCGAACTGTCCGCAACCGCCAACCGTCTGGCATCCTTCATGCAACAGGCGGAAGAGATCGCCAGAGAACCGTCACCCATCACCTGGAGCAATCCATCCGACGACAGGCTGCGTATCCGTAACCTGACCGTGCGTGACCCCGCCGGACAGAACCTGCTTCACATCCCGGACCTCGTCGTCAAACGGGGGGAAGCCGTCTGGATAGACGGGCCTTCGGGTATCGGCAAATCAACCCTTCTGAAAACCCTTTCCGGAATCTGGCCGCACTGCGAAGGCCTTGTCGCACTACCGGACGGGAAAAAACTCTTTTTGCCTCAGAAAGCCTATTTGCCCCTGGGTTCACTGGCAGAATGTGTCGCCTACCCGGATAAACCCGAAGACATGAACCATATCCGCAAACTCCTGAAAAACGTCGGCCTGACCTGCCCGCGCCATGAGGAACAACTCGAACGCGGCGAACTCGGGAGCGATTACCGGCTTTCCGGAGGCGAACAGCAACGGCTCATGGTCGCGCGCATTCTGGCGACGCGTCCGGAATGGGTATTCCTTGACGAAGCCACCAGTTCACTGGATGCCGAAGCGGAAGAACAGCTTTACCATCTCCTGCGAACCTCGCTGCCGCAAACCGGATTCATCGTCATCGCCCACCGTGAACCGAAAGGACTCGGCCACTACAGGCGCATTGACCTCTGGGACAAGCAGCGAAAAACCCGGACGGAAGAACCGCGAGTCGCCGCCCTTGCCTGATGCCAGAGGCCAAAACGAAAAATGCAGGCATGTCGCCTGCATTTTTTATCTGAGCCGATCCAGTCAACCGTCAAACTTTCCGCCACTGACCCGTTCGATCCCGGCAAGGTCTTTCCAGCTCTGCACGCCGGTAAATCCTCTTTCTTCCAGCATGGCCCTGACCGCTTCAGACTGGTCATAACCGTGTTCCATCAACAGCCAGCCGTTCTTATTCAGGTAAGCCGGTGCACCCTTGACAAGAATCTCCAGAGCCTGCAGCCCATCGGCATGATCCGTCAACGCACCGACCGGCTCGAAACGCAAGTCCCCCCTGTGCAAATGGCCGTCTTCCGAATTGATATAAGGAGGATTCGAGACGATCATATCGAAGCGTTCATTCCCGTACTTCAATGCATCGAACCAGCTTCCGGCAGAAAAGCGCACAGTCTGCCTGCCTTTCAACAAAGCCAGCGCATTGTGCGTCGCCACATTCAATGCCTTCGCCGACACATCCGTCGCCCATACCATCGCATCCGGCCTCGTACTGGCCACCGAAACCGCAATGGCACCCGACCCCGTTCCCATATCCACTACCCTGCCGCCCAAAGGCAAACGTTCCAGAGCCAGCTCGACGAGCAGTTCCGTCTCCGGCCTCGGTATCAACACATCGGGACTGACAGCGAAAGACAGCCCATAAAATTCCCGCCGTCCTGTGATATAGGCAACCGGCTCACCCCTGATCCGTCTTGAAACCACGTCAGACAGGGCTTTTGCCTCCGCCTCCGTCAACAGGTGATCTGAATGGGTAATCAACTTCACGCGCGAAAAGCCGATGGCGAATTCCAGCAGGATCCGCAATTCAGGCGGATCAAGCGGAACGAGAGAAAATAGCGACCGGATCGGGATGCCCGCTTCGATTTCAGGCAAATGGGATGCCATATCTGAACCCATAAGACATTATCCCCTGCGCATGATCCGGATGAAAACCACGGCAAAGACAAAGAACCAGACCAGAGACCACTGGGGTGGCGTCAGACCGAGAACCGGTTCGATGAAATCGCTGCAAAGGCTTTCCGAACGGAAGAGAACCGGAAATGCTTTCGCCGTCCACAAATTGTTGATCGCCTGTTCCAGCGGGTCGCGCCCACACTGGATATCCGGATGGGAGACTACCCACAGCTGGTATGCTGCCAGCGCCATCCCCGCCAGACTGGTCAGCAATGCCAGAAAAGCGCAAAAACGGACTTTTTTCGTCAGAAGACCCAAAATGCAGCAAATGGCCACCACGATAAAGGCATACCGCTGCAAAACGCACAATGGACAAGGGAGTACCTTCCAGACGAGCTGGAGGTAAAGCGCAAACAGGATAAACCCGGTGCACAGAAATGAAATGGCGATAAGGAAATGACGGGATCTCATAATGTCAGACTTATACTACCCAAACTTCGCCCGGGCAACCGCCTCGTCCGCTTTTTTCACAAATAAGTCGCGCCGGCTTGATTTCCGGCAAAACTTACGCCCCTTCCGCCATTTCCGCCAGCAATTCGGCACGGTGCTCTGCCGCCAGCCCATTGACCAGTTCGTCCATATCCCCAGCCATGATGAACTCGAGCTTGTACAGGGTCAGGTTGATCCGGTGGTCGGTCACGCGTCCCTGCGGATAATTGTACGTCCGTATGCGTTCGCTGCGGTCACCCGAACCGATCAGGCTCTTGCGGGTGGCCGCCTCCTTCGCATGCTGTTCCTGCATCTGCCTGTCCTTGATCCGGGCCGCCAGAACCTGCATGGCCTGCGCCTTGTTCTTGTGCTGGCTCCGGTCGTCCTGGCACTCGACCACGATCCCTGTCGGGAAATGGGTGATCCGGATGGCGGAATCCGTCTTGTTGATATGCTGACCGCCTGCGCCCGAAGCGCGGAACGTGTCGATCCGGATATCCGCCGGATTGATATGCACGTCACTGACGTCATCCGCTTCCGGCATCACGGCAACGGTACAGGCCGAGGTATGGATACGTCCCTGCGTTTCCGTCACAGGCACACGCTGGACGCGATGGCCACCCGATTCGAACTTGAGCCGGGAATAAACGTCATTGCCGATAAGGCGCACGATCACTTCGCGATAGCCACCCAGTTCCGATTCCGAAGCGGACACGATCTCGACCTTCCAGCGGTTCTTTTCGGCGAAACGGGTGTACATACGGAGCAGGTCGGCCGCGAACAATGCCGATTCATCGCCGCCTGTCCCGGCACGGATCTCAAGAAAAATGTTCTTGTCGTCATTGGGGTCTTTCGGCAAAAGCATGACCTGCAGATCGTCCTCGATAGCCGTCATCTTTCCTTCCGCCACCGCAATTTCTTCCTGCGCGAATTCCTTCATTTCCGGGTCAGCCAACATCTCCTGTGCAGCAACGACATCACCCTGAACCTGAACGTAATCATTGT
>JAEYIG010000157.1 GCA_023409175.1 Pseudomonadota bacterium | reverse complement strand
TGCGCGGCAGCCAGGTCGGAGAACGTCTGGTATTTCGCCGTCGGGATGCCGTGCCGTTCCATGAACGATTTGGCAAAATCCTTGGAACTTTCCAGTTGTGCGGCTTCTTTCGTCGGCCCGAAGATTTTCAGGTTTTTCGCCCTGAAGATATTGACGATGCCGGCGGCCAGTGGCGCTTCAGGTCCGACAACCGTCAACTGGACGCCGTTCAGAATGGCGAATTCAGCCAATTCTTCCGGATTGGTGATGTTGACGTTTTCAAAACGCGGGTCCAGTGCCGTTCCGCCATTTCCGGGAGCGACGTAAATTGTCTGGATTTTTACCGACTGGGCCAGTTTCCATGCCAGAGCATGCTCCCTGCCTCCCGAACCGATCACTAAAATTTTCATGGAACGAAATTTATCCTTGGCTGTTGATCAGGCTGTGTGACGAAACCTGAAAGATCTTTATTCTTCGTCGATGACGGCGTTGGTGTAGACGTCCTGTACGTCGTCGAGACTTTCCAATGCATCCAGGAGCTTCTGCATTTTTTCAGCGTCCGCACCCGTGAATTCGGTTTCCACGTCCGGTTTCATGACGATTTCCGCCATTTCAGGAACGAAGCCGGCTTTTTCAAGGGCATCCTTGACCTGCGCAAAATCGTTAGGTGCACAGATGACTTCGAAACCGCCTTCATCATCGCTGATGATGTCTTCAGCACCGGCTTCAAGGGCGACTTCCATCAGTTTGTCTTCATCGGTACCCGGTGCGAAAAACAGCCGGCCGCAATGTTTGAACTGGAAAGCGACCGAACCTTCGGAACCCATGTTGCCGCCGAATTTGGAAAAGGCATGGCGGACTTCGGAAACGGTCCTGACACGGTTGTCGGTCAGGCAGTCAACAATGATGGCTGCGCCATTGATGCCATATCCTTCATAACGCACTTCTTCGTAATTGACGCCGTCCAGTGTGCCGGTGCCACGGGCAATGGCGCGTTGTACGTTTTCCTTAGGCATATTGGCTGCGGTCGCTTTTTCAGCTGCCAGTCGCAGGCGGGGATTGCTGTTGAGGTCGCCGCCACCCATTCTGGCTGCCACGGTGATTTCCTTGATCAGCCGGGTCCAGATTTTTCCGCGTTTTGCATCGGTAGCGGCTTTTTTATGTTTAATATTGGCCCATTTACTATGTCCAGACATCTTTTTCTTTCTGTGAAAAGTTAGCACAATCGACGCTGAATTTTATCATACTGTACATCACTGAAAAATCACGTTATTCATCTGTTTATGCAATATTGTGCGGAATTGATGAACAATTCGCATGCATTTGGGTGAAATGTCGTTTTCAAATGCCTCTTAACGTGGCATCCTCCAGAATAATTGAAGAAAAAGGCAACGCGTTTTTTGAATGGATCCAGGCCAGGTATGAAACACTATCCCAGACTGATTGGCGATGTCGGTGGCACGAATGCCCGTTTTGCCATTGAAACGGCTGCAGGCCGTTTTCTTGCACAGGCAATTTTCGCCAACAGGAATTTTTCCGGTTTTGCCAGCGTCCTGCATCATTATCTCTCTCTGGACATGGCCGTTTCAGCCGGGTCGCAAGGACTGAGATATGCCGCCATTGCGATTGCCAATCCCATTGAAGGCGACTGGGTCAAAATGACGAATTCGTCATGGGCTTTTTCCATGGAGACAATCAAGGCTGAATTCGGTTTTGACGTTTTCCTGATGGTCAACGATTTTACGGCGCTGGCGATGTCCCTGCCTTCATTGCGTGATACCTGTATAAAACAGTGTGGCGGGGGAGATGCCAGAGAAGGAAGGGCTATCGGTTTGCTCGGGGCAGGGACGGGTTTGGGTGTATCGGGACTTATTCCGGCAAATGACGTCTGGGTGCCTCTTGAGGCCGAGGGAGGGCACGTGTCGTTTGCCCCTGGAGATGAGCTTGAAATCGACATTCTGGAACTGGCAAGGAAGAAATACAGGCACGTTTCTGCCGAACGTTTTCTTTCGGGAATGGGAATCGGGTTCTTGTATGAGTTATTGTGCGAGATAAAGCTGAAAGAAAAACGATCCTTGCCTGCCAGTGACATCATTGAAAATGCCATTCATGAAAAAGACGCTTTATGCGCTCTGACAGTTGATGTTTTTTGCAGAATGCTCGGGACGGTGGCAGCAAATCTGGCCCTGACATTGGGGGCAAAAGGCGGCGTTTACATTGGTGGCGGCATTGTTCCGCGCATGGGGGAGCGGTTTTTCGCTTCCGGTTTCAGGAATCGTTTTGAAGACAAGGGACGTTTTTCGGATTATCTGGCCGAGATACCGGTATATGTCATTACGGACACTTATGCCGCTTTCCCAGGGGTATCCCTCCTTTTGGACAATTACCTGAAACGCCGTTCACTCTTGTGATTTCAGACCTTTGGGGAGGGGGAAATTCAGGTTTTCCTGAAGGCCTTCCTGTTCATTTACGGAATCGGCTCCATGTCGTTTCAACAGGGCAATGACATCCTGAACCAGTACTTCAGGTGCGGAGGCGCCCGCCGTAATGCCGATACAGCCATGTCCTTTCAGCCATTCGGTGTCGATCTGGCCGGCATTGTCGACCATATAGGCTTTTGCCCCGTTCTTTTCGGCGATTTCACGCAAGCGGTTGGAGTTCGAGCTGTTTGGACTGCCCACGACAAGGATCAGTGAGGCTTTCTCAGTGAGGCGTTTGACGGCTTCCTGACGGTTTGTGGTTGCGTAACAGATATCGGCCTGTTTCGGTTCGGCGATAGCGGGAAATCTCTTTTTCAGTTCCCGGATGATTTCGGTTGTGTCGTCGACTGACAGGGTCGTCTGGGAAACATAGGCCAGTGCGTCAGGGTTTTCGACTTTCAGTTGCTTGATGTCCTGGTAGCCGTCGACGAGATACATGCCCATATCGGACTGTCCCATAGTCCCTTCCACTTCAGGATGGCCCTTGTGGCCGATAACGATGATTTCCCGCCCGCTTTTCCGGTTTTTGGCGACTTCGACATGGACTTTCGTGACCAGTGGGCATGTGGCATCGAACAGTTTCAGGTTCCTGCTTTCGGCGTCTTTGCGGATCGCCTGCGATACGCCATGAGCGGAAAAGATGAGGACGCTTCCAGCTGGAACCTCGTCCAGTTCCTCAATGAAAATGGCGCCCTTTTCTTTCAGCCGATTGACGACGTAAGTGTTATGGACGATTTCGTGGCGGACATAGACGGGTTTCCCGAAAAGGTCCAGTGCGCGTTCCACGGTTTCGATAGCGCGTTTGACGCCTGCGCAAAAACCTCTGGGTTGTGCCAATATCAGTTGCATATTTGAATAATCGTCAAAAAAGAAAAGATAGAAATATAATTTTTTTGTTAACTTGTCCGGTTTGAAATAAAATTTCCGGAATTCAACGAAAACAGATGAACAATTTTCAATAAGGTTAACACATAAGATTATGGCTATCACCGACTGGCCTTCGCATGACCGACCACGTGAGGGGTTGATC
>JAEYIG010000162.1 GCA_023409175.1 Pseudomonadota bacterium | reverse complement strand
TTTGTACGGTACTGGCGCCACCCAGTTCGGCAGTGGACACGGTGACCATCGGGTCATTGACCTGGATGTTGGCAGGCAGGTTGAAATTGAGGTTCTGGAAGTTTTTCAGGTCATTGAAAGTGAAACGACCGGCTACGTTCAGGGTATTGCCGGTGAAGGCATCCCCGGAAGCGGAAGAACCGCCTCAGACCGATCCCGAGATGGTGCCACCTGTGAGTGTGACCCTATTGCCAGTGGCCGTTCCCGCTCCGGCGCTGACGCCGCCCTTGACGTTGGCGAGCGTTCCCCCTGTCACATTGACGGTATTGCCGTTTGCATTGGCTGCGGTGGACAGGCCGCCGATGGTGTCGCCGGTGATCGTGCCTCCTGCAACGTTGACGATATTGCCGGTGGAACTTCCTGTCGTAATGCTGTTACCACCGTAAACGTTCGTGGCTGAGCCGGCATTGAAATTGACGGTATTGCCATTTGTATTGCCGTTTGTGGTGGAACCCCCCACGATGTCCGCGCCGCCGGTGTTGCCCCCGTTCACGTTGACGGTATTGCCACTTGCATCGCCGTTTTCGGCATCACCGCCGTGAACTTCAGAACTGACGGTCCCGTCAATGATGTTGACGGTATTGTTTGTGGCACTTCCGAATGTGTCGCTGTATCCGCCATACACCTGCGAGTGGATGGAACCCCCATCGACAGTTATCCTGTTGCCGATGGCGTTTCCGGTGTCGCTGTATCCACCATAGACATCGACGATAGTTGCGTTGTTGAACAGGATGGTATTGTTGATGGCGTTGCCGGAACGGGTATATCCGCCGTAAATGACGGCGCCGCTGGAATCGCTGAAATTGACGGTATTGCCGCTCACGTCATCCGATCCGAGTGTGACGGCTCCGAAAGTGACACCGACGGAAGTCCCTGTCACGTTGACGGTGTTGCCGGAAAATGAAGTGAGTGAGTAAAGACTGTTGGCTGGAGGGACAGGATTGATCGGGTTGACCCGTAGCATACTCGTATCGGAGCCGTCATAATTGATCGTTTCCGCCAGTGTCGGGGTGGCGGGCAGGAAAAGCATGCCGACCAGTAAAGCGAGCAGTGGTTTTTTCATCGAAAGCCTCTCGGTTGGATTGTCCTGGAAAAGACATTTTTAAAAAAATGGTTTGTCCTGGCGAAAAGCGTTCCTCGCCGGATCGTATCGGACATACTGCTGTTGAGTGTAGAAAAGCTGTTTTCCCGGGCTGTTGAGCAGGCGCAAAGGAAAGCTTTCAGGCGAAGTGTTTTGGGTATTTTTCCTTGCAGGGCGTTGTTTATCCGGAACATTTCCGGTGTTTGAACTGGCCTGACATCCGTGTGTGAACGTGCCGGTGCCAGCCGCAACCGGATGAATGGCCGGACTTGTCTGTTCGGGAATCCGGAAGGGCACCGGTTGCCGGGATTTTAGTCGTGTCCCGGGACTTCCGGTTTTTTTACAAGGCCGGTTGCCATTTTGAATGGAAGGATGCCGGTAAAATCGGGCGGTGGAATTTCCCTTTGATGGTAAAATTTCACCTTTGAACGGGTTTTACATCCCATTTGTTTTCGAGGGGTTTCTTTTGGATTCTTTCAAGGGGTTGGACGTACAGGCGGAACAGCCGAAACGCCGTGGCGTCGCAAGCAAACTGAAAGTCATGCTGCCGGTTGTTGTCTTCGGCATCCTGATCTGGCCTTCATTCGGGCTGGCTCCGCTTTATGCTGCAGACAAACAGGTTGCCAGGGACAGCCTGATGGAAACGGTACAGACGAGTCCGGATGTCGCGGCCATTTTGCGGGTCTTTCCGGCAGGTTCCATTGATTCGGTTGAAAAGGCCGATAAGGTTCTCGAAATCGTCAGTATCGAAAAAGAGAACGTGGAAGCCCGTCTTTTCAATGACAAGCTGGACTGTAACAGGAAATTCCTGGTCAACCAGTGCTATGACCGGGTGCTTGAAACCAAGCGTATCGACCTGAAAGAGTTGCATGCGCTTGAGGTTGAAGCGAAGCGTTTCAAGCGTAGCGAGGACGTCCGCCAGCGTGATCTGGCCCTGGACAGACGCAAGGCCGATGAAGCGGCGGATGCGCCGAAACGGGCTGAAAACGTGAAGGCGCATGAAGCCCGGGTCAAGCGGGTCGAACAGAGGGAAGCGGATCGGGCTGCTGCAGCGAGAGGCGTCACTTCCACTCCGGGACAACGGCATTCCGGCGCCCTGATGACGCCGGCTGAGCGGGCCGAAAACGTCCGGAAATATCAGGAAAAGGCGGAAGAGTCACAAAGACGGCAGGAATTCGTCGAACAGAAAAAAGCCGAAACGCAATCCAAGCGCGACAAGAAAGCGAAAGAGGATGCGGCCAGGGAAGAGGCGGCCAACAAGAAGGCACAACCGGCAACGACCAGATGATTTACGGTTCTATACGGCAAAGGGCGGAACATTTCCGCCCTTTTGTTTATCTTGAAAAAAAATTGGGGCCTGATTCCTTTATGGCAGCAAAAGTGCCGTTTCAGGAGGTTTTCCAGCTCATGCAGCCATTAAAGGAAGTGGCACTTTTCGCCATAAGGCGAACCGATCAGCCGGGACATTTTCTCGCACTGAATGGTGATTTTGCTTCCTTTTTCGACAGTCATGGCTTTGGCTTTTTCACTAGCATCCATTTGCAGGCGGGAAGGCATGAACTGGTTGGATGACTTGAGTGCAATGGTGTTGTCACTCACATCCTTGTCGAGGGACTGGACGGTGCCGCTTACCTCAATGATTTTTCCTTTCATGGCTTCATCGGTAGCGGCTTCATTTGCGGCATAATTCCTGAAGAGCTGGACGGATGTCGTCTTGAAGACTTCCTTCTTCGCTTCGGTTGACGGGTTTTTGCCGGAACCTTTGCCACACCCTGCCAAGATCAGGATGGAAAGTCCCATTGCAATGGTCAGGCTTGTTTTTGAAGACCTTTTCGCCATATTCAACTTTCCGTAAGGAATGATTATTTGATTTCACTACGGAAAGATTATAAAAGCAATATTTCCGATATGAAATATGTAATGGATAATGTTGTTTTTTAAATATGAAAAAGGCGTTTTAAATGCTTTTCAGCAATATTGAATTACGGTTCAGGCATACAGGCTGGACGATCTCAACATGAAAGGCAGCAGCGGCGTTGCCGAAGTCGGCGTGAATTTCAGGCCGGATGCAAACAGCCGCTGGAAGGTCGATGCCAATGTGCAGGGCCATTTCGGGCAAGGGGGAGGGGTTCAGGGAATGCTGGCGTTCAATTACCGGTTCTGACCGCTTTTTCCGTATGACGGGCATTCTGCAAGAAAGCCATCCGGAATGAAATGACAGCATGGTTTTCTTGATGGCCGGGAAGACAGGAATCCTGGACGCAAACCCTATTCAGGTGAAACGGCGTCCCATGACGTGGCTTCCCCGTCCAGATCAATTTCAAGCGTTTCCAGAAAACGGGCAGTCATCATGTAGTGGCCGATCATGAGGGTCAGTTCGGCCATTTGCGTGTCGTCGTAATATTGCCGGACACGGTTGAACGTTCCGGAAGAGACCCTGACGTCCCTGACGCATTCATCGACAAAGTCCAGGATGGCCTTTTCCCGTTCGGACGCCAGCTCGCCTTTTTCAATTTTCACTATGTCGTCTTCGTTCCAGCCCGCTTTCAATGCAAGGGGAAAGTGCTGCATGCGTTCATAGGCGCTACTGGACAGGGCCCCGACGCGCAGGATGACCAGTTCCCGGTCTTTATCGGGCAGTTTCCCTGCGGGGAAAGAGCTGCCAAGGGAGATATAGGGTTTCGCGGAACAGGTCGTGACCAGCATCCCGCGGATCAGGTTGGAAGGGAACCGCAGGTATTGCTCTTCCTGTCCCTCATTCATGGATTCGACGTCAGGCAGTTTGATTCTCGACATGGATTTCTCCGTCAGACGGTTTGGCTGGAATGATTTTCAGAACTGAAAAGATTATAACCCCCGGTTGCAATGAAAAAAGGCCATCCGGATGGATGGCCTGGATGCCAGGACAGTTCTTCGGTGTCAGATGCGCGACTTCAGTTCACGGGTGGTCGTTATGTCGTCCCGGGAGGCATCGGCCGTTTTTTCTGTCTCGAGCCGTTTCAATACCTCATCCGGCGAAGGCGGATCGGCAGCAAGGTCAGTGACGAAGTCGATCAATGCGGGCCCAGGATAGTCGAAAGCACGGGATATCGCATCCCGGATGCCTTCGGCCTTTTCGACGCGCTCGCCGTACAGTCCCATCGCACGGGCAACGGCACCGAAATCCGGGTTTTTGACCGCGGTTCCCCATGGTTCGTAACCCGAATCGCGCATTTCGAGGTGAACCATCGCACGGGATGAATTGTTGAATACCATCAGTTTGACCGGCAGGTTCTGTTCGACAGCCGTCAGCATGTCTCCCATCAGCATGGTCAGGCCGCCGTCACCGCAGAAGGCGATGACCTGACGGCCGGGGGCGGCAAGTGCCGCGCCAATTGCCTGTGGAAGGGCGTTTGCCATCGAGCCGTGACCGAACGACGCGAGCAGGCGTTGCTCTTTTTTCAGCCGCAGGTAGCGGGCTGACCAGATGTTGCACATGCCGGTGTCGATTGTGTAAATGGCGTTCCTGTCGGCCATGTCGCCAATCGCATGGGCAACCTGTTCCGGCGAGAGCGGGCGTCCGTTTTGCGGTTCGGAAAGCGGGGAAGCCATCAGGCTTAGCATGTCGGCATTCAGGCTCAGCATGGCATCAAGAAAGGAGCGGTCTTCTTTTTGCACGATCATCGGCAAAAGGGCCTTGACGGTCGTGGCGATGTCGCCGACCAGTGCCATGTTGACCATCGCGCGGCGTCCGAGCTGGGACGGGGTGTCGTCGATCTGGACGATGGCCGTGTTTTTCGGATAGGCAGAGTGGAACGGGAAATCCGTTCCCAGCATGATGAGCAGGTCGCATTCTCTCATGGCCTGTGTCGCGGCACCCCAGCCGAGGTGGCCGATCATGCCGATCCCGTTGGGGTTGTCGGGTTCCAGCACGTCCTTCCCCCGGTAGGCGTAGGCGATGGGGGCATGGATTTTCGCCGAAAGGGACATGACGTCGTCCCGTCCGTCCCGGCATCCTGCGCCGCCGTAGATGAGGATTTTTTGCGATTGGCCGATCAGTCTTGCCAGTGCGGCAAGGTCGTCATGTGACGGGACTGATTCCGGCCTTGAGCGGGCGATGGGGTGGGGCAGCATGGGCCTGTCCACTGTCTCGTGGCCGACGTCGCCAGGCAGCATGACCATGCCGACTCCGCGTTCCAGAAAGGCGGCCTGTATCGCCAGCTCGGCCATGCGGGGCATCTGGCGGGATGTGGTCGCATAACCCAGGTATTTCGTACAGTCCGCAAAAATCCAGTCAGGACGCGTTTCCTGAAAGAAACGGCTGCCGATTTCGGATTGCGGGATATGGGTGGCGATGGCGAAAACGGACGCACTGTTCCGGTTACAGTCGTACAGGCCATTGAGCAGATGGAGCGAACCGGGACCGCAGGAACCGACAACGGCGGAAATGGAACCGGAAATGTCGGCGTCCGCTCCCGCGGCAAAGGCACCGGCCTCTTCGTTGCGGACGTTGATGAAGCCGATTTCGCCATTGCTGCGGTGGATGGCGTCGATCAGGGGATTGGCAGAATCGCCGACGATGCCGTAGATCCGTTTGATGCCGGCCTGTTCCATCAGTGAAACGAGGTTTTCTGCAACGGTTTGGGCCATGTTGTCTCCATCAGGGTAATCCGCCGGATGCCATTCGCCATTGGTGAGTCGTTCAGGCTTTCAGGCGGGTGGTATGTCATGTCAGGAATTGCAGAAGAACATAGCATTCCCCGGCAGGTATGCGTTTGAGAATGGTAAACAAGTGACGGATTTGAAAACCATGCTGCCGATTTGATGCGTCCTTTCAGGCTGACCGGCATACAGCAGCCCGCTGGAATCCCTTTTCCTGAAAAAAGTAACAAAGTTTACGTTCTGTTTCATTTTGGAAATTGAAGAATCCGGATGCCTGGCTTAAAGTGGGAAACAATAAAACCATCCTTTCCTGCCATGAAAAAGTTGATCCTGATCTTGTCCTGTGCCTTCTCAACGTCCTGTCTGGCACAGAATCCCCAGACGCTCCCTGCCGACTTGATCGGCAGGTGGGATACGGCCAGCAAGCAGTGCGATAGCGAAAACAGCGGTATCAGTGGTGTTTTCAACAGCATGTTCGGGAAAAAGCCCATTCCCTGCATTGAAAAGGAGCTGGCCGCTGCCGAATTGACGAAAAGGGGATGGTGTACGGAAGAGGTCGCCACGCAACCCGACGCGAAAGTGACGGTGTGGAAGAATTGCCGCCCGGCCAACCTGTTGTTCATTCCGCTGGAATCGGCAAAGGACGCCCGAAGCGAGGATATCGTGCGGGATTACTGGGCCAGTTTCGACAATAGCGTTTACGAGGAAAGGAACAACAACCTCAAAGAGGCCGATTTCTATTCGGCACGGATGAACGAAGATGCCGACGAGCTGGAAAAGCGGGGATATTGCTACCACGGCGAAGCGGCTGACCGGAAAGACCGGCTTGTCCCTTGCACGGAAAAGGAACTGGCAGCCCGCAATCCACCAGCCCTGAAAAAGAAAACCGCCAGAAAAGCGGCTCCTGAAAAGTGAACTGGAAACATTTTCAGGCCGATTGCCCGGAAATCCGCAACAGGCGAACTCCTGCGGGGGATTCAGAACCTGCCGGAACAGTGACAAAAGCGGTAAGGTATCTGTCCGGTTATGACAGGATGACCTGATGTTCAGTCAACACGTTCCGGATCTCATCGATACTGACCGGTTTGGTGATGTAGCCATCCATCCCGGACATTCTGGCTTTCTCCCTGTCTTCGATGAATGCGTTGGCCGACATGGCAACGATCGGGGTGTGAAACCGGTTTTCCATGTGCTCGATTGACCGTATCTGTCGTGTGGCCTCATACCCGTCCATTTTCGGCATCTGGATATCCATGAATATCATCTTGTAATAGCCCGGGGGAGAATTTTCGAACATGCAGACGGCCGTTCCACGCTTTCTCAATGTCGGTAATGCCGCAGTATTGCAGGAATTCACAGGATATTTCCATATTCAGCTCGTTGTCTTCCACGAGGAGAATGCGGCTTTCGGGAGTGATCGCTGTCGGGGTTTCTGCCAGAGGGAAAGAGGCAGCCTGTTCACCTGAGAGGGTGTCGTGCATGACCTTGTAAAGGCGTGACTTGAAGAGGGGCTTGGCCAGAAACATATTGACTCCCGCTCTCTTTGCCTCGTCCTCGATATCTGTCCAGTCGTATGCGGTCAGAATGATGATGGGAATGTCCTTGCCGACGATGCGACGGATCTGGCGTGTGGTTTCCAGGCCGTCCATCTCCGGCATTTTCCAGTCGATGATAATGGAATGGTAATCCCGGTTCATCTCGTGTGCCGTCACCACTTTCCTGGCGGCTTCGGTTCCGGTCAGGGCCCATTCGCTACTGATCCCGATTTCATCGAGCATTTGCGTCGTACTCTCGCAGAGGTTCCTGTCATCATCGACGACGAGCGTGCGTAAATCCCAGAAGGCGGAAAGGTCGAATTTGTCGTTTTCGGCATTCTGCAATTTGAGGGGAATCGTTACCGTGAATGTCGTCCCTTTCCCGGGTTCGCTTTCCACATCAATGCGACCGTTCATCATGTCGACGATATTTTTGGTAATGGCCATGCCCAGCCCGGTTCCCTCGATTTTGTTGCCGGTCGAGTTCTGTGCACGTTCAAACGGGTCGAAAATCCTGCCTATGAAATCGGCAGGCATGCCGATTCCGGTATCACTGATAATGAACTGATAGGTGCCGTAACCTGCATATTGTGGAGGCAATTCACGGATCTTTATGTCGATTTTTCCGCCGGGCGGGGTAAATTTCAGGGCATTGCTCGCGATGTTCAACAGCATCTGGTTAATGCGAAGGGTGTCGCCTGTGACTTTCTCATGAACCAGATCTGTGTTGATGTCGAGCGTCAGATGTCTGCTATGGGCCTGCTGGAGGATGATGGTACAAAAATGCTCGATCAGTTCAGGCAACGCGAAATCCTCGTCATTCAATGCGATTTTCCCGTTTTCGATTTTGCTCATGTCCAGCACGTCGTTGATCAGTTCCAGCAAATGTTTCGAAGAAGACGAAATCTTGACAAGATAGTCCCTGATTTTCTGCGGTTCGTTCAAATGGATAATGGCCAGGGTCGTCATCCCGATGAT
>JAEYIG010000180.1 GCA_023409175.1 Pseudomonadota bacterium | reverse complement strand
TGGCGACGTCAACCCCTTTGCCATCGGTGAGTTTCATGATTTCCTGGATGGGGTCTTTTTCACGGAAATTGATGGTCACATCTGCGCCCATGCGTTTCGAAATGGCGAGCCGTTCGTTGATGCCGTCCACGGCGATGATACGGGTGGCACCACGCAGTTTGGCTCCTGCCGTGGCACACAGGCCGATAGGGCCCTGCGCGAATATGACGACGGTATCGCCGATCTTGACCTTGCCGCTTTCGGCACCGGAAAAGCCGGTACTCATGATATCCGGGCACATCAGGACCTGTTCGTCGGTCAGGTCGTCAGGAATCGGTTCCAGGTTTGCCATCGCGTCAGGCACAAGGACATATTCGGCCTGGCAGCCGTCGATGGTATTGCCGAATTTCCAGCCCCCGATGGCTTTCCAGCCCCCTCCTCCTGCTCCGCCGCCACATTGGGACGAATGGTTGTCCAGACAGGCATAGCACTGCCCGCATGGCGTGATGGCTCCGACAACGACCCGCTGGCCTACCTTGTAACCCGTCACGCCGATGCCAAGTTCGGCAATCACGCCGACCGGTTCATGGCCGATGGTCAATCCCGGCTTGACGGGGTATTCGCCCTTGAGGATGTGTACGTCCGTACCGCAGATCGTGGTGGTCGTGATCTTGACCAGCGCCTGTCCCGGGCCGACTTCAGGGATGGGCTTTTCGTCCAGGATGATCTGTCCGGGTTTGACGAAAACCGCCGCTTTCATGGTTCGCATAGGCAACTCCTTCCAAATGGGTTCTTTCGGACAGGACGAAAGAAACTGTTTTTCGCCCTACTGGCAAGGCATTACTCAAAACGACGGAGGCGACGTTTGTCGAAAACGTGGTGATGTTTTTGCCTAATTGGCATGCCAATCAACCGATCCCCCTCATACCTTCAAGGTTAACCGCTGAAGGCTTCCGTGTCCAGACGAAAAACAGTTAATGGCCGGTTTCGGCAAGAAACGGGAAAAATTTCATGTCTTCGTTTTGCATGTGTTCGATGACGACGTCGTTGGCCAGAAAACTGAAGATTTCCGCAAAATCAAGCTTGTTTTGCTCAAAACGTTCCGCGAGGCCGACGGCTTTTTCGACAAGCTGGCGGTGGATTTCCGCATGTTCTTCGGTTTGCACGTATCCCAGCGTGGAGAGGATGTTCTCTTCATCGTCGAAATGCTGCTGTACATGATTCAGAAGTTGATGGATGAGGCCGGAGATCGACTCTTTGGGCAGATTGTCGAATATGGCGTTCAAAAGCTGGTTCGAGTAAGCCAGCAACAGGCGATGCTGTTCATCAATGATGGCATTCCCGCATTCATATTCATGTTTCCAGACCAGTTTCATGAAATGGCGTGCCTTGAGCTCGACCCGGTTTTTGCCGCTTGTCTTGGCAATGAAAACGGCTGCCTCAATACGGCGGACAAAGTCTTCGACCGTTTCATGCCTGCTATGGGTCACTGTTCCGAGACTGGCGCTGATTTGCCCTACGGTACTGAACTGCCGGTGTTCGATTGCGATCCTGATCCTCTTTGCGATACGGTTTCCCGTCAGGAGATCCGTCTCGGGCAAAAGGAGCATGAATTCCCTGTCGCTCCACTTTCCGAACAGGTCGGAAGAGCGAAGCTGTTTCCGGATCAACTGGCAGAATTCCGAAAGAACCATGTCTCCGGTATGGTGCCCCCACTCTTCGTTCATTTTTGAAAAATTGTCGACATTCATCATGACGACGGTAGTGGGCTGTCCGATCCAGTCGGATTTGACGATTTCTTTCTGCAGGCTGGCTTTCATGAATGAAGGGGTGCCTGTCATTGGGGGGGAATCCATCGTGTCTCCAGTCGTGGCATGTCGCGACTTGTGCCCTACATGGCCGTTATTGGAAAGCGGAATGCCTATCATGCCGACTCCACCGGTTTCCTCGTCGATCTTGACGGGAAAATAAATCGTCAGACGTGAGGGATGCTCTTCGTCTGTGCCTGTTTTTTCAACGGAGATGACCGGTTTCCCGGTAATGTGGACAGCGTTTCCGAGTTCACGATCGAAGGGTTCATCAAACGCCGTAGTGGAATAGACCGTCTGGTGGAAATTGTCCCGGATGACGACGACAATATTCCTGTCCTGCAAAAACATTCCTGATCGCAAGGTGGTTTCGATGGCGTTTCTGATTTGTCGGGTCAGATCATTCATTTTCAGGCCATTAGAAAAATGTACGTGGTTTTCCTCTTGTTTTACCTTGAGGTATCGGTATGGGATCAGCATGTGGCTGAAAAACATCGCAAACAGTCCGGTCCTGAACACGCCTGGTCCTTATGGCTTTTCGTCATGCCGTTACCCAATAACGCCAGAACGGAAAAAGGGCCGGATTGTCCTTTACTTTTGCTGTGCCTGATACGGACATATGGATGACCAGGCAGCGTATTGGCGTTTCCTTCATCAGTGAATCCGGAAAGCCGATTTCAGGTTAAAAACGATGGAAATAATCCCTGCCCATATGGGCACGGCACTATTCAAAATGGTCAAGGCAACGATTGCCTTAAGGTTTCAGGAGGGTGAAAAGCATTTATAAATAATCCTGATATCCCAAGATTAACCGCTGGGAGTCAGTCTGTCCAGATAAAATGACACTCAATTTTGAGCTTCAGGGAGATAAGCGAAATATTTCTTGTCTGTCTTGATCATGTGTTCGATGACAACGTCGTTGGCCAGGAAATTGAAGATCTCGCCGAAATCCAGCTTGTTTTCCTCAAAACGGACCGAGAGCCGGACGGCTTTCTGCATGAGCTGTCGATGGATCAGCGCATGTTCTTCCGTTTCCCTGTAGCCCATTTTCGCAAGGATGCCCTCTTCCTCATCAAAATGCTGCTGGATGTGGGCAAGCAGTTTGTTGATGAGGGGAGTGATCTGCTTTTTGGGTGTGTTGTCCAGTATGGCGGCAAGAAGGTGGTTGGCGTCGATGACCATCATGCGGTGCTGGTAATCAATAATGGTATTGCCACATTCGTATTCGCGTTTCCAGACAAGCTTCAGGAAGTTGCTGGCTTTCAGGTTTGGCAAAGGAAGTTCCACCATGCCTGCCCTGTCGACCTCCACACGGTTTTTGCCGTTCATTTTCGCGACGAAAACCGCCGCGTCGGCACGGCCGAGGCAATCTTCTATCGTTTCGCCACGGTCATGTATGGCTACGCCAAAGCTGGCCGTCACTGTCCCTGTCTTGTGGAACTGCCGGTGTTCGATGGCAAGACGGATCCGTTCGGCAACCTGACTGGCGATGACGACGTTGGTGTCCGGCAGGATGAGAAGGAATTGCCTGTCTTCCCAGCGGCCGAACAGGTCTGACGAGCGCAAGTGGTTCCGGATCAGCTCACAGAATTCGAC
>JAEYIG010000019.1 GCA_023409175.1 Pseudomonadota bacterium | reverse complement strand
CTGATGCGTCATTACCAGACTGTCCCGTTCCCTGTTGGCCCCCTGACTGTCATGGAAGAGGGAGGACATATCATCCGGATCAAGTTCAATACTGATGTGGGGGATGCCATCAAAAAGGAAACGCCTGTCATCATGGAGGCGTTCAGGCAGTTATCCGATTATTTCGACGGCGAGCTGAAAACATTCGACCTGCCTTTAAAACCGGAGGGAACGCCTTTTCAGCTCAAGGTATGGGAAGCGTTACGGACGATCCCATATGGAGAGACCCGCAGTTACGGCGATATCGCCCGGCAGATCGGTAATCCCAAGGCATGCCGGGCTGTCGGAATGGGTAACCATAACAACCCGATTGCCATCGTCGTTCCATGCCATCGGGTCATCGGCGCGGACGGTTCATTGACCGGTTATGGTGGAGGTTTGCCCATCAAGCGTCAATTGCTCGAGCTTGAAAACCATTATTCGGGTGATCATAACTCCTCACTTTTCTGAAGCGGGGCACCCAAACGTTTCCTTCCGGGAAAAGCATCCTTTCCATTTCAAATGTAAAACATAATCCTTTTATCTTTCATTAAGATAGACATGATTTCAAATCCTTTTTCTTAAAATCAAAACGGGTATTTTTCGTTCTTGAGACCATCATCCCCGATTTCAAAATTATTACTCCCATGCTAACAATCCAACAGCAAGCTTAATTGATTGATTGTCCCGTTCTGCCTATGCTGTCAACATCGAATCGTTATCGAAAAGGAGAACCTTCATGTTGCAGCAGACAAGTTCGCCGAAAAGGTGGGATACCCGGCGGCAGGAAAAACAGGAGCGGATAGCAAAGCTCGGCATCAACGGGAAAGTCCTCCCGACAGCCGATATGCCCGCCATGCTTGAAAAACTCATCGGGCCGGGCGAGAAGGTCGTCCTGGAAGGCAATAACCAGAAGCAGGCTGATTTTCTGGCCCGCATGCTGGCACAGACCAATCCGGACAGGCTGCATGACCTTCACATGATCATGCCGAGCGTCAGCCTTCCTGAACATCTGGATATTTTCGAAAAGGGCATTGCCCGCAAGATCGACTTTTCCTATTCCGGTGCGCAAAGCCTGCGCATGTCGCAATTGCTGGAAGACGGGTTGCTTGAAGTCGGCGCGATCCATACCTACATCGAGCTGTATGCGCGCCTCTACGTTGACCTGATCCCGAACGTGGCACTCATCGCCGGATACAAGGCCGACAGACACGGCAATCTCTATACCGGCCCGAGTACGGAAGACACACCGGCAATGGTCGAGGCAGCCGCCTTCAAGAACGGTATCGTCATCGCACAGGTCAATGAACTGGTTGATGACGTCACCGACCTCCCGCGTGTCGATATCCCCGGTTCATGGGTCGATTTTGTCGTGGTCGCCGACAAGCCTTTCTTTATCGAACCGCTGTTCACCCGCGATCCCCGCCTGATCAAGCCGGTTCATATCCTGATGGCGATGATGGCAATCAAGGGCATTTACGCCAAGCATCAGGTACAGTCATTGAACCACGGTATCGGCTTCAACACCGCCGCCATCGAACTCCTGTTGCCAACCTACGGCGAGCAGCTCGGGCTGAAAGGCAAGATCTGCAGGAACTGGACGCTGAACCCGCATCCGACGCTGATTCCGGCGATTGAAACCGGCTGGGTTGAAACGGTCCATTGCTTCGGCGGTGAACTGGGCATGGAAGACTATATCGCCGCACGTCCGGACGTATTCTTTACCGGTTCCGACGGTTCCATGCGTTCGAACCGTGCGTTCTGCCAGATGGCAGGACAGTATGCCGTCGATATGTTCATCGGCTCGACGCTTCAGGTCGATCCGGCCGCCAATTCCTCGACCGTCACCAAAGGCCGTGTTTCGGGCTTTGGCGGTGCGCCGAATATGGGATCCGACCCGCATGGCAGACGCCACGCCACACCGGCATGGCTGGACATGATGGAAGGAAACGATCCGCTGGAACGAGGCAGGAAACTGGTTGTCCAGATGGTGGAAACCTGGCAGTCCGGTGCGGCGGCAACATTCGTTGAAAACCTTGACGCCGTTGAAGTCGCAAACGAATCCGGCATGCCGCTGGCTCCTGTCATGATCTATGGCGACGACGTGACGCACGTTTTGACGGAAGAGGGCATCGCTTACCTGTACCGCGCCAAATCGCTGGAAGAACGCAAGGCCATGGTGGCCGCAGTCGCCGGTATTTCAAACGTCGGCATGACGGCAGACCCGAAAACCGTCAAGCGCCTGCGGGAAGAACGCAAGGTCGTTTTCCCGGAAGACCTTGGCATTGCACGGACGGACGCAAAACGGTCCCTGCTGGCAGCGGGCAGTATCGCCGAGCTGGTCGAATGGTCGGGCGGCCTTTATAACCCGCCAGCCCGTTTCAGGAGCTGGTAATGAATACCCTTATCAAAACCGGACATATCACCGGCGCTGCCGAAGCGCTGGCTAGCCATCTGGCAAACCGGGCAACGCAAGCGCTGCTGGATGAAGCGCGACTGACGCCCAAACCCGGACTGGTCGACCGTCGGGGATCGGGTGCGCACACTGACATGGATCTGGCGATGCTGGAAGCCTCGGCTGAATGCCTGAAGCCGACTTTCGAAGCCATGGCTCTGGAAGGCTGGGGAAGGGTGCCCGACATGGCCCTGCGCCGGCAGATCGGCGCCATCGGTCGCGAAGGCGAAAAAACCATGATGGCAACGACAGGGGGCGTCAACACGCACCGGGGCGCCATCTGGTCGCTGGGACTTCTGGCAACGGCTTTCGCCATGAATGAGGGAAAAGCGGATATCGCGCAAACGGTCGGATCAGCTGCGCAACTGGCCCGTCTGGCTGACACAGCCTGTCCGCCCGTCTTTTCCAAAGGCCAATACGCCAGCCGCCGTTACAAGGTTCCGGGTGCCCGTGAAGAAGCCCGGCAGGGTTTCCCGCACGTCATGCAACTGGCTTTGCCTCGTCTTCTACAAAGCAGGGAAGAGGGCGCAAGCGAGGAAGAAGCCCGAATTGATGCGCTTCTGGCCATCATGACATCCCTTCCGGACACCTGTGTACTGTCCCGGGGCGGCCTGAAAGCGATGGAAACCATGCAACAGGGTGCACAAGCCGTACTGCTTAACGGCGGCATGGGAACGGCACAAGGACGAAAGGCATACGACGAACTGGAAACGGGCATGCGAAGGGCATTTGTCTCACCCGGTGGAGCGGCAGACCTTTTGGCAGCGGCATTGTTTCTGGATGGCATGGCAGATGCCGCCATCCGGTAAAGGAGGAAAACGAAAATGGAACGCATCGAATTGCAATACACTGGCAGCAGGACTGCCAAGAACAAGGCCCTTTCCGGCGTCGTCGGATCGGGCGACATGGAAGCGCTGTTTGAACCGGATACCGGAGACAGGCTGACCGTTTCCATCAA
>JAEYIG010000223.1 GCA_023409175.1 Pseudomonadota bacterium | reverse complement strand
TGTGTTACAACGCCTGTTCCATTTTGGTGAATGGTTCCATCATCGGGACTTATTACAAACAGGAATTGCCGAATTACACCGTTTTCGACGAAAAGAGATACTTCGCTCCGGGCAACGAGCCTCTCGTGTTCAAGGTCAAGGGCGTTTGTTTCGGAATCGGCATTTGTGAAGACGTCTGGTTTCCCCTCCCTCCCCAGAAGGCACGTGCTGCCGGAGCAGACGTCATGCTGGTCATGAACAGCTCGCCGTACCATATGGGCAAAATGCACCAGCGTCCGGTCATTGTGCGCCAGAACGTCGCCAGTCAGGGTATGTCCGCCATCTATACCAATCTGGTCGGCGGTCAGGATGAACTCGTCTTTGACGGTTGTTCATTTGCCATGAATGCCGAGGGAAAGATCTGTGCCCAACTGAAACAGTGCGAAGAAGACCTGGAAATCATTTCCTTCGAAAACAGGCAACCTGCCAATGCCCGGATGGAAGAGTGCCTGACTGTCGAAAGTGAAGTCTATCGCGCCCTTGTCCTGGGAGTCCGTGATTACGTTTGCAAAAACGGATTTCCCGGCGTCATCATCGGTTTGTCAGGAGGTGTCGATTCGGCTCTGGTACTCGCGATCGCTGTCGATGCGCTTGGTCCCGAAAAAGTCCGCGCCATCATGATGCCCTCCCCCTATACCAGCGACATTTCGCGCATTGACGCAAGCGACATGGCTGCCCGGCTGAAAGTGGCCTATGACGAAATCCCGATCAGTGACTGCTTCTCTTCATTCCTGACGACGCTGGCTCCACAGTTCAACAAGCTTCCCGAAGATTCGACGGAAGAAAACCTGCAGGCCCGTATCCGGGGCACCCTGCTGATGGCCCTGTCGAACAAATTCGGCTCCATCGTCCTGACCACCGGAAACAAGAGTGAAATGGCCGTAGGTTACTGTACCCTTTACGGCGACATGGCAGGCGGTTTCGCCGTCATCAAGGACATCTACAAAACCCTTGTCTACCGGCTCTGCCATTACAGGAACGCGATTTCCGACGTCATCCCGGAAAGGATGCTGACCCGTGCCCCGACAGCCGAACTGAAACCGAACCAGTTCGATCAGGACACCCTTCCGCCTTATGAAGTGCTCGATACCATCGTCAAGATGTTCATGGAAGACAACCGCAGCGTCAGTGAAATCGTCAGGACAGGTTACAACACGGCCGTCGTGGAACGCATTGTCCGTCTCATGAGAATCAACGAATACAAGCGCCGTCAGGCGCCGATCGGCATCCGGATAACGCCCCGTGGATTCGGCCGCGACTGGCGTTGCCCAATAACATCGAAATATCGCGATTGAAAAAATTTGTTTTAAAATGAGTCCGCTTCAATTTCTTTCAACCATCAAGGAAGCGCTTTCGCTTATACAGCCAACGGAGTTCGCATGAAAAAAATAACAGCCATCATCAAACCCTTCAAACTGGACGAAGTACGCGAAGCTCTGTCGGACGCCAACATCAACGGCCTGACCGTAACGGAAGTCAAGGGATTCGGCCGCCAGAAAGGCCATACCGAACTCTATCGTGGAGCCGAATACGTCGTCGATTTCCTGCCGAAAGTGAAAATCGAAGTTGTCGTTGACGACAGCATGCTTGACCTTGCGATCGAGGCCATCCTCAAATCCGCACGCACCGGAAAAATCGGTGACGGGAAGATCTTCGTACAGGATATCGAACAGGTCATCCGTATCCGGACCGGCGAAACGGGTATGGAAGCGATCTGAAGTCTGGCCGTGATCCGGATGGGTACAACACTAAAAGGGAGATCGCCGATCTCCCTTTTTTCGCATCTTGCCGGAATTGACTATGCGGTCAGTTGAGGCACTTTTTAAAAATATAGGTATCCAGACACCCGATATCGACAGAAGCCCTGTTTTCAAAACGTTCCATGATCTGGAAACCGTTCTGTTCATAATACGAATAATGGCAGGTCACGTCTGCCCAGAGGAAGATGTTCCCGATCCCGTTTTTCCGGCAGAGTTCTTCAAAACGGGTCAGAATCTTCCGACCTGTCCCGCCGCCTTTGCTCATGAACAGGCCCATCATGATATCCCTGTCTTTCATGTACTTTTTGACGGCAGAACCGTTCCGGGATAGGTAATCCCGATAGTCGAGGGCGATCTTTTTTTCTCTGGAAGAAAAACGGGAAAGCGTGTTTTCAAACCAGACCCTGCAACCTGAAGGATCGGACTTGAAACCGGCCAACAGGAAGGCATCGAGCGATTTGTCGCCCATGCTGAATGAATACTGGCGGTTCGTATCGTAATAACGGACCATGAACTCATGGATGAAGCGGTTCAGGTCTTGCCCGACTCCATCGAGTTCATACGCCCAGGCATCGAAAGCCATCTGGCCGGCCGGTTTGAGGTCTTCTTCCTGAAACTTTCTGATTGACATAAGAACAGCAGCGGCTGCCATAAGCAAAGGCGGCCGGTATCACTTGCTGGAATTATTTGAGGACTGGTATCGTACCTTTGGCTTCATCGACCAGTTTTTTGCCTTCGGCCTGCTGGGCCGGCGTCATGGTAGCCAGGACTTTCTGCGCACCGGTTTCCGACATCTGGTAATGCGGTGCGGAAACAGCATACCATTTGTATGCCTGAACCGGAT
>JAEYIG010000199.1 GCA_023409175.1 Pseudomonadota bacterium | reverse complement strand
CGGCTGATCGACTTCATCCGTTCGGAAACGGATGCCATCAGACTTTCTCCGCTTGCCGCCTTGTTGGCGGAAGCTTCCTTATCCATGACTGAAACCGGTACGCTCATCTGAATTCACCTGTTTTTGTTTTTCGTTCAACCTGTTCGGCTGAAAGCCTGCTTCTCTTTTGGAAAAGCAGGCATCAGTAAAACTGTTAAACTGTTATCTTCATTCCTGATTCAAACACCGGCTTACTTCCAGACAGCCTGACCATTGGCGCCTTTGAGCTCGGCCTTCCAGGATTTCTGGATCATCTTCACGACCGGGGCAGGCAGGGCGACGTAGTCCAGGTCAGTTGCCATCTTGCCGCCATTTTTGAACGACCAGTCAAAGAACTTCAGCACTTCAGCCGCCTTGGCAGGATCAGACTGGACCTTCTGCATCAGGATGAAAGAAGCGCCCGTGATCGGCCAGCCGGAGCCGTTCGTCAGGATTACGCCATAACCCGGGGTCTTGCCCCATGGAGCCCTGGCGGCAGCCTGCTTGAACGAGGAGTCGTCAGGCGTGATGAACTTGCCGTTCTTGCCCTTCAGCTGGGTATAGGCGATATTGTTTTTCTTGGCGTAAGCGTATTCGACGTAACCGATGGAACCCTTGATACGCTGGACGTTGGCGGCCACGCCTTCGTTACCCTTTCCACCCACACCGGTCGGCCATTTCACAGCGGTACCGGAACCGACTTTCGATTTGAAATCCGGACTGACCTTGGACAGGTAATCCGTCCAGAGGAAAGACGTGCCCGAACCGTCAGCGCGGTGTACGACCGTAATCGCCGAACCCGGCAGGGAGAGGCCCGGATTCATGGAAGTGATTTTCGAATCGTTCCATTTGGTGATCTTGCCAAGGTAAATGTCAGCCAGAACGTCGCCCGACATCTTCAGCTGACCGGCTTTCACGCCCTGAAGGTTGACGATTGGCACAACACCACCCAGGATCGCAGGGAACTGGACCAGACCGGCCGCCTGCAATTCAGACGCTTTCAACGGCATGTCGGAAGCGCCGAAATCGACTGTTTTGGCCTTGATCTGCTTGATGCCGCCGCCGGAACCAATGGCTTGATAATTCAGCTTGGTACCGGTAACCGACTTATAGGATTCTGCCCATTTTGCATAAATCGGATAAGGGAAGGTCGCTCCGGCCCCCGTAATGTCCGCCGCGGATACCGATGCACATACGAGTGCCGATGCCGCTGCCATGATTAACCTGCCTGTAAAAGAGACTTTCATACACATCCTCACTTTGTAAAAAACTCACTTGGTAAAAAACTGGGATATGCACACTGTAAAAAACGAATATGACAACTTTGTTACAAAAACGCGGAAATTCCGGAATGTTTGTCACAAAAGTGAAACGAGCCTGCCGTGAGCGGTAACAATTCCGCTTCCATACAGGATCAATAAGGATCAACGGGGCTTGACGCCATATTTGCAACTATATACAGTTACAAAATGAATCAACGCGAAAAACTGCTGGCGAAAGCGAAAAGGGCTCCGGACAAACTGGCGTTTGAAGAACTGGAAAGGCTTTTGAGGTCAGAGGGCTGGACATTCGCCCGCCAGAAGGGATCGCACCGTATATGGATATCGCCGAAGAACACCCTTGTCCCCATCCAGTCCATCGGCAAATATGCGAAATCCTATCAGGTCAGGCGAATATTGTTCATAATAGATCAGGAAGAAAACCTGACACATTCGCTCCTGGGGAAATCATGAAAAACGCTTTATCGGCCAACCATCATCTTGCCTTGCATAAAGCGTGGGGAGAAAAACTATGAATGACCGGTTTGACGGTTTTTCCGTCAGTTTGTATCTGGATGACGACGGTGCATGGCTTGCCCATTTTGCCGAGCTGCCCGAAATTTCCGCCTTCGGCCCAACGCCCGAAGCGGCATTGTCCGAACTCGCAACGGCATGGGATGCCATGAAAGAAGTGTATCGGGACAAGGGATTGAAAATCCCGCTCGCCCCGGCGCGCAGGAAATATTCCGGCAGCTTCAACGTCCGCATCGACAAGTCCCTGCACCGTGCACTCGCCATCGAAGCCGCCAAAGAAGGCGTCTCACTGAATGCCATCGTCGCGAAGAAGCTGTCCCAATCGACTAAGCCCAACTGATTTCCCGATCTTTTGGTAACGTTTTGGTAACGCCGGAAAATTCGGTTAAACTGGTGGATTCATTGTGAAATTCCGTCATAAGACGGTCATCCGTAACACCATGCAAAAGAAAGTATTCATCAAAACATTCGGCTGCCAGATGAACGAGTACGACTCGGGCAAAATGGCCGACCTTCTCGAAGTCACTGACGGTTATGCCCGTACCGACAAGGCCGAGGAAGCCGACCTGATCCTGTTGAACACCTGTTCAGTCCGTGAAAAGGCACAGGAAAAAGTGTTTTCCGACCTTGGCCGTTTCAACAAAAGCCTCCGCAAGAAAAAACCGGATCTGATCATCGGCGTTTCCGGCTGCGTCGCGTCGCAGGAAGGCGAAACCATCGTCCGGCGCGCGCCTTACGTCAACATCGTATTTGGCCCCCAGACGCTACACCGCCTGCCGAAAATGATCCACGAATACGAAAAAACCGGCGAAGCGCAAATCGACATCAGTTTCCCTGAAATCGAAAAATTCGATTACCTGCCTCCGGCACGGGTGGAAATGCCGACAGCCTATGTCTCGATCATGGAAGGCTGCAGCAAATTCTGCAGCTACTGCATCGTCCCATACACCCGTGGCGCGGAAGTGTCCCGTCCGCTGGAAGACGTGCTCATCGAAGTCGCCGGACTCGCCGATCAGGGAGTGAAAGAAATCACCCTGCTCGGGCAAAACGTCAACGCCTACCGGGGAGCGATGGAAGGGGGTGAAACCGCCGATTTTGCGCTGCTGATCGAAACCGTCGCCGACATTCCCGGCATCGAACGCATCCGCTTTGTCACCAGCCACCCGAAAGAATTCACCCAGCGCCTGATCGACGTTTACGAACGCGTGCCACAACTCGTCAGCCACCTTTACCTGCCAGCCCAGCACGGTTCCGACCGCATACTGGCCGCCATGAAACGGGGCTACACGGCACTCGAATACAAGTCCATCATCCGCAGGCTGAAAGCCATCCGCCCTGACCTGCTCGTCTCCAGCGACTTCATCGTCGGTTTCCCCGGCGAGACCGATGCCGATTTCGACGCCATGATGAAACTGATCGACGACATCGACTTCGACAACAGCTTTTCCTTCCTTTTCAGCCCGCGTCCGGGAACCCCTGCCGCCTCACTCCCGATTGATATCCCGCTGGATGTGCGCAAGGACCGCCTGCAACGCCTGCAGAACCGCATTGACGCACAGACCCGGCAGCACAACCTCGACATGGTCGGAACCACCCAGCGTGTCCTGATCGACGGCCTTTCCCAGCGCAACCCCGGACAGATCCAGGGACGTACGGAAAACAACCGCGTCGTCCACATTCCCGGAGGCGAAAACCCGGAAAGACTGCTCGGCCAGATGGCAGACGTCAGGATCACCGAAACCCTCAATTTTGCCCTGAAGGGAGAATTGGCCGAAACGGGCAAATAATCCGGAATCCGCGAGAAAAGGCAAAACAAAACCGGTCTGCGGGCTTACAATAAAAACTATCCTTCACGTCAACAAATGGAGCGACTGTGAACAGCAAAAACAAAGACAACCCTGACATCCTGTACTACACCCCCGAACCGGTCGACAACGCCCGGCTGTCGAACCTGTGTGGTGCGCTGGACGAAAACCTGCGCCAGATCTCGGCAGCCCTCGATATTGAAATCGCCCGCCGTGGCGGAAATTTCATCATCAGTGGCAAAAACGCTTCCCTCGGCCTGCAGGTCATCGAGGATTTTTACGCCGTTGCCGACAAGCCCGTTTCCGTCAACGACATCCAGCTTGCACTGGTCGAACAGCGTGCGATCAACAAGAACCTTGCCGCTGGCATCCCTGCCGCCGTGCTGGTCGAATCCGAACTGACCAATCCGGTGCTGAAAACCCGCCGCAACGACCTGCGCGGCCGGACACCCAGACAGGTCGATTACCTGAAATCCATCCTCGAGCATGACATTACTTTCGGCGTCGGCCCTGCCGGTACCGGCAAGACCTATCTTGCCGTTGCCTGTGCCGTTGACGCGATGGAACGCGACGCCGTCCAGCGCATCGTCCTGACCCGTCCGGCAGTCGAAGCCGGTGAACGCCTCGGTTTCCTGCCCGGCGACCTTGCCCAGAAAGTCGACCCGTACCTGCGTCCGCTTTATGATGCCCTGTACGACCTGCTCGGTTTCGAACGCACACAAAAACTCTTCGAAAAACAGGCCATCGAAATCGCCCCGCTCGCCTACATGCGCGGCCGCACGTTGAACCATGCGTTCGTCATTCTGGACGAAGCCCAGAACACCACACCGGAACAGATGAAAATGTTTTTGACCCGTATCGGTTTCGGCAGCAAGGCCGTCATCACCGGTGACGTGACCCAGATCGACTTGCAGCGCAACCAGAAAAGCGGCCTGATCGACGCCCTGAACGTCCTCCGGAACGTGCGCGGCATTTCCTTCTGCCAGTTCACGAGCGCCGACGTCGTCCGCCATCCGCTTGTCGCCCGCATCGTCGACGCCTACGAAAGTTCCGACAAACGGAAAAACAACGATGAGCGCGTAAAAGAAGCGGAAATCGCCATCACGGAAGCGGTCAAGGCCGAAGAACAGGCCAGGGCAAAAGACGCGAAGGATGCGAAAGCCGTCGCCAGACCGAAAGAAACCGCCAAAGCAAAAGAAGTGGCACCCGCCAAAAAGAAAGAACCAGCGAAGGCAGACAAGAAATGAGCGAACGCCACAGGCTTTCCCTGTCCGTCCAGTATCCGGACGGACGTCTCAAAACCGTCCTGACCCGTCCGAAATTGCGCCGGTGGGTGCAGGCTGCGCTCCAGATGCCCGCTGCCATTACCCTGCGCTTCGTCGATGCCGAAGAAGGACGCACCCTGAACCGGGAATACCGGGAAAAGGATTACGCCACCAATGTCCTGACCTTCCCTTACGACGACATGGATGAATTCGACCTCTC
>JAEYIG010000099.1 GCA_023409175.1 Pseudomonadota bacterium | reverse complement strand
TGGATCTTAAAGGAACACGTACGGAACAGAACCTGATCGAGGCTTTTGTCAATGAGGCCCAGTCAGCTGCGATATACGATTACGCCAGCCGTCGCGCAAGCGTCGAAGGCCACAATGACATCAGCTCAAAACTGGGCACCAGTGCCACCATCCGGCAGAACCAGGCCAGAGGCAACCTGCAGATCCTGCAGAAAAATCCGCTGACCGGATTGACCAACAACGTGACTCGCCTGAATCTGCAATCGGCCATTTCAGAGGCTACGAAAAATTATCACGACAAGTATTCGAAAATGGCTGAAGTCGCGCGTGATGAAGGTCTGGATGGCATTGCAAACTGGTTCGACACGCTTGCCAAGGCCGAACGCATGGAAGCCAAGCTTTATGAGGATGCCCTGAAGACCTTGCTGGATTAAGCGTTCCAGACAAAAAAGGCAGATAAACCTTTATCTGCCTTTTTTTATTGGCTCTTCTCAGGGAAGAAGAATCTTGTGGTCTTTGCTGAACTGGTAGTCGTGGAAAATATGTTCGGCGCTTGGTAGTTCGTATGAGCCGTCCCCCATCTGCCGTGTCGTTTCTTTCAGACGGTAGGTGTAGTGTCCGCACGTCCAGACATTATAGTTGCGCATATGGGTACACAGACAGATCTTGTCCTTGACGGCGATGATCTTGCCATCCGGCCGATCCCCCAGTTCGCGGTAATATTCGTCCAGATAAGCGCATTTCCCGTTTTCAAGCAGATAACCGTACGATTCGCAATTCGGACGCAAACCGACTCCGATCGCAGGTGTCTTTTTCAGCATCCGCATCGGATAGCCCGTCGGCGATACCAGATTGACTTCGATATCGTCTTCATTCGCATTCAGATAGGCCTGTTTGGCTTTATTCGGCAAGCCGCATTCTTTTGAAATGGTAAAGCGCGTAGCTACCTGAACGCCTGCCACGCCATTTTCCATCAGGGAAACGGCATCCGAACCGGTAAAAACCCCCCCCGCGGCGATGACAGGAATGTCCAGTTTTTCCGCTTTCAGGTATTCGATGACTTCAGCGACAATGGTTTTCAGGTCAAATTTGGCCCAGTCGAGCCCAAAACCCAGATGGCCTCCGGCCAAAGGCCCTTCAACGACCACATAATCAGGAAAGCGATTCAGCTTCGCATTGCGTCGCAGGAAAATCTGCAGGGCCCGTACTGAAGAAACGATAATGCCCAGTTTCACGTCCCGGAAACGGGGATGGTCTTCGATCAGCTTGAAAGAATTGGCATGAAGCCCGGCGGCCAGGGTAATGCCGTCGATACCGGCATCCATTGCCGCCCGCAAACGGGCCCGCAATGTTTCGCGGGGTGCATTCATCGTCAGCTTTTCCATGCAGTTGATGAAAATGAGGCCATCGCCACGTTTTTTTTCCATCGCACTGGCAACATGCAGCCTGGTGGATTCTTCCACCTGCCCCAGATTGAAAACAATACCGGATTTGTCTCTTTGTCCGATCAGTCCCTTGAACTGGAGTGTCTTGTCTTTTGTATAGCGGGTTCCGAAATAGCGATCGGCGGAATCCATGGCCATGGCATCGGAAATATGGCCAATGCCGCCCAGACGGGCAGCTTCAAGCGCCAATTTCTCAGTGGAAATATCGACGCCCATCCCACCGATTATGATGGGAACATACTCCTTTCCGTTAAATTTCAACCGGAAATCATCAACACATTTCATCGCTATCCTTGGACTACTGTTAAAGTTAGGCGCCTTATTTTTGTTTCTTCTGAATAAAAGGGAGCCAAAAATATTGTAACCGCGTCGAACTTGCTTCTAAATAGCCCTAATTCCATATAAATACACGTAATGAACAGCCATTCAGGAACGTGCATCACATCATGTCGATCGAGGCCTTACAAGCCAAACTGCACCATTATAATTTTACTTTATGAATATGCAATACCAAAAAACGAAAACAGCATATAACTGTTTGCAATTGGGAAACACGATACAACAACTGGCATCACAAATCGTCAAAAACCGGCATTAATGGGACATGAGCACCGTCATTGTGGCATCTCCCAGAACCGTCCTGGTAACGCCTCCCAGAAGGAATTCCCGGAAACGGGTATGCCCATATCCGCCCATCACCAGCAGATCCGAAGATTGCTTCTCAGCCAGTTGCAGCACGGCTGAACCGATGTTCTTGTCCACCTCCGGCGGCAATACTTCCACATTGATGCCATGCCGGGCCAGATAGACGGCAAGATCGTTTCCTGCATGTTCGGCATTCACGTCGGGTTCCTTGTCGATATTGAACATGGCGATCTGGACGACGTCCGCCCGTCTCAGGATCGGTATGGCATCTGCAACGGCCCGGGTAGCCTCACGGCTGGCGTTCCAGCAGATCATCACCCGCTTCCCGACCTCTTTCTCAAAGGTCGACGGCACGATCAGCACAGGCCTTCCGGCATTCATCATAACGTATTCCGGGAAATCGGGTGCGACGACAGGGGATGTCTCATGCAGGTCGGTCTGGCCGATGACGACCAGGTCGGCAAAACGGGACAGGAGGCTGATTCCCTGATTTGCCTCGCCGTCCACAATGCGGCCTTCATAGGAAGGCACACCCATTCTTTTCGCCTGTTCCTCGAATTCCTTTACGAAATCGGCAGCGCGGTCGTGCAGGAAACGGAGATGAGAGGCGATGACCGGATCTTTCTCATCAATATGGGCCTGCTGAAACGTCAGCGTCGACACACCGATCATGGCGGCGCCGATCAGAAAGGCATTTTCGTCAATGGCAAGCTGACAGGCAATGCGGATACGCTCTTTTGCGTGCGATTCCCTGTCGAGATGTACCAGAATTGTTTTGTATGACATGATCACTCCCGTTCAGATTGATTGAGCAAGGAGAAGACAAGCTCACCGAAACTATGTGAGGGCAACCTTTTGGCCGCCCTTTTATTACATCTGTTCCAGCCCGAATGCCTTGTGCAATGCCCGTACAGCCAGTTCCATGTATTTCTCGTCAATGATGACGGAAATCTTGATTTCGGAAGTCGAAATCATCAGGATATTGATACCTTCTTCGGAAAGGGTACCGAACATTTTCGAAGCGACACCGACATGGCTGCGCATGCCGATCCCGATGGCCGACACTTTCGATACCTTGGCGTCCCCGATGATGTCGGTGGCACCGACTTCCGCCTTGATCTGGTTGTTCAGAAGATCCATCGCGCGGTTGTAATCGGGGCGCGGCACCGTAAAGGTAAAATCTGTTTTCCCGTTGATCGACTGGTTCTGGATGATCATGTCGACTTCGATGTTGGCAGAAGCGATGGCACCCAGAATCTGGGACGCGATACCCGGTCTGTCAGGAACCCCGACAACCGTAATTTTCGCTTCATCACGGCTGAATGCAATTCCGGAAATAACAGTTTG
Source organism: Pseudomonadota bacterium (assembly GCA_023409175.1). Lineage (GTDB taxonomy): Bacteria > Pseudomonadota > Gammaproteobacteria > Burkholderiales > Burkholderiaceae_D > Oxalobacter. The sequence goes on along the minus strand of JAEYIG010000099.1, from coordinate 1,156 downwards.
TTCCATATGTGTGTCTTCTTCAAAAGTGATCAATGTGCCTGATTGGGCTTCTTCTTCCCATGGGATTTCCGGGTCAGTCAGTGACGACAGGACACGGGTCGGGACATGGTAATTCCCTGCCAGTTCCACTGAACGTGTCTGCAACACTTTCGATCCCAGAGACGCCATCTCAAGCATCTCTTCAAAGGTGATTTTCTTCAGGCGTCTGGCGTCCGTGACGACACGTGGGTCTGTCGTGTAAACGCCATCCACATCGGTATAGATCAGGCATTCGGACGCTTTCAATGCCGCTGCGACAGCGACAGCTGACGTGTCGGAACCGCCCCGTCCGAGGGTAGTGATGTTGCCATCCTCACTGATGCCCTGAAAGCCGGCGATGATGACGACTTTTCCGGCATCCAGGTTTTCCCTGATTCTTTCCTCGTCGATGGACTGGATACGGGCTTTGGTATGGGATGTGTCCGTTTTGACAGGAACCTGCCAGCCGGTAAACGAAACCGCCTCTTTTCCCTGCTGCATCAATGCCATGGACAGCAAACCGACTGAAACCTGTTCACCGGTCGAGGTGACCATATCGAGTTCGCGCTGGTCTGGTTCGGGCATGATTTCTCGTGCCAGGCCGATCAGGCGGTTGGTTTCACCTGCCATTGCGGATGGAACGACGACAACCTGATGTCCCGCACTGTGCCATTTTGCGACGCGTCTGGCGACGTTTTTGATGCGATCGACCGATCCCATCGACGTACCGCCATATTTATGAACGACTAAAGCCATATAATTTTTTTGAATAAAAAATAAGAAAAAGTTCAGCTTTTAACTTTACCGTTTGAGGTGAGAATTAACAAGACATACAGCCGCCGGGCAGCTAAAAAAAGCCATTATGTATCGCGTTCCCATCTTATCTGCACACATTTTCCGCCTTTTTTGAAGCGTGCCGCAGAAATGCCGATGCCGGCGACATAAACCAGTTCGTCCTCAAAAAAGACCAAAGGCAGGAATTGCCTTTCCCATGCCGGGATGCCATGTTCCTGACAAAGCGCCTTCAGCGTTTTGGTCGGCCGTCCGGCCAGTTTCAGTCTGGCACTTCCACGATACGGCTCTATTCTCAGCTTGCGCCTTTGTATCCAGTCAATGTCAAAACCCGTCTCATCCTCTT